>JASHSZ010000582.1 GCA_030040815.1 Streptosporangiaceae bacterium | reverse complement strand
GCAGGCGGGTTCGGCACCGTTCCTGAGGATTCAAGCCCGCACCGTGTCTGCATCCGCTGCCGTCACCCGCTGCGCGTGAGTGAGCACGTCCAGGGCGACGTCCCGGACCGTCCGGGTCGACTGGTTGCCGGGTCTGTGGGGCACCTACAGGTCGATCCGCATCACGACGCGCCGCTTGGTAGGTCTGCTCACTTCCCGGAACCCTGCAGCGGCGAAAGCGTTCCGGCTGCCCACGTGGAGTTCGCCCCAGGTGATCTCCTTCCCCGGCTCGGTGAGCATCGCATATCCCTCCACCGCATGCGCGCCACGCTCGCGGGCGAACTCGACAGCCGCGGCGATCATCTGGTAGGTGAACCCCCGCCAGCGGTAGGGAGTGCAAGTGAGCGTGCAGGTGATGGCCCACACACCCTCGTCGGTCTTGTCCTCGTTCCGTCCGGCCCACGTGACCGGCCTGGTTAGCCGAATGTAGGCCGGCCGAGGCTCGACCGCGCACCACGCGATCGGCTCGTCGCCGAGGTAGCCGACAAGCCCGCTGGTCGTGTCCGAGTCCGGGTAGCCGCAGTCGGCCTGGGCCCGAAGCCGGTGCGCGCGTCCCTCCTCGCCGAGAGAGTCCCACGCCTTGATGACCTTGAATCGCTGACAAAAGCACAGTGCATCGAAGGCACGGGCTGCGCCGACCACTGCCAGCAGGTCATCCCACGACACTGTGTTCGCGGGCACGATACGAAGCCTGGGCGGGGCGGTACCTGTCACCATCACTGTCCGATCGTGCCGTACGCAGGGCGCCATCGCATCTGCCGCCATGGCAGCCCGGATCCACATATCACGCAGTGACGTGGAGCAGTGATGGCCACCACGGCGGCCGCTCGTGCCGTTCCGGGCTGCAGAGGTGGTCATGACCGCCCGGCAGATGCGGCACGCATGAAGTACTGGGCAGCATCGGGGTGGCTGTGCAGGATGCCAACGACGCTGCCACTGCGCCTTCCCAGACCATCGCGTCGACCGCGATGACGGCGGAGGCGAATAGCGGGGGACGCCAGTACGGGCTTAGGTCGATGATGCTGGGTGCCAGCCGCGGGTGAAACAACACGTTGCCGGAGACGTCGCCGCCTGCCACTCCGGCGCCGCCAGTGACATGTCCAGTGACATGTCCAGCGGCTTGAGGACCAGTCCTCCTGCACTCCACGCCGTCCCCTGGCAACCGCGTAGCCGCTGCGGCCGCGCCGCTCCGACATCGAAGGCGGCAAGAACCGAGGCCGGCGGTCGTGTCGTCACCTTCGCCATCATCCCGGACCCGCCGGGGTGAATCCCTATGTCGGCTCTTACGCCCCGTCTATCCTTGGCGCGGCCGGTCCGAACCAGCTGGTCAGCGCCTCGGGGAGCCCTTGGCCGGTTCCGTCGCCGACCCAGGCCACATATCCGTCGGGCCGGATCAGCACGGCGGCGGGAGCAGCGACCGCGCCAAGCACCGGAAGCTCCCACGCGCCGGAGTAGTGAGCCTCCACCAACTGCACCCGGTCGGCCCACGGGGTGATGTCGACGCCGCCGGACTCACCGAGGTTGAGCAGCGCCGGCCTGGCCTTGTGCAGCAGCGTGAATACCCGCAGCGGGCCGTGGGCGGTGACCAGGTCGAGGTCGGGCATGCGGCGGCCGAGCAGCGGATGTCCCGCGCCGAGGTCGTAGTGGATGTCCAGGCCAGACATCATGCCGGCGAACCGCTTGCGGGGCTCGTCCATGCTGAGTAGCTCGGTCATGGTGTTGCGCAGCGCCTGGTGACGGTCGCCAGGGCTGGTCAGTGCTACCTGGGCCATGGTGTTCTGCAACACCAGGGCACCAACCGGATGACGTTCGTCGTGGTAGGTGTCGAGCAGGATCTGGGGTGATGTCGTCGTGACCACCTGGGCTAGCTTCCAGCCCAGGTTCACAGCATCCTGGACACCTGTGTTGAGACCTTGACCACCGAGCGGCGGATGCACGTGTGCTGCATCGCCCGCCAGAAGAATGCGCCCTTTGCGATACGACACCGCCTGCCGGGTGTTGTCCGTAAAGCGAGAAGCCCAGCTCAGGGTGTGCACGCCGTAGTCCGTCCCGTCGGCGGCGATGAGTGCCTCGCTGACGTCCCGCAGGGTGGGCTCGCTGGTGTGCTCGACCTGCCGTTCGGTCAGGACGACCCGGATCCGATCTCCGCCCCCCGCCGGGCCGATCCCACCGCCTGGGCGCAGGCCGAACTCCGGCTTCTCGACCATCTCGACCTCGGCCATGAGCCAGCTCGTCGATGGATCCCACCCGGCGAACTCGATACCGGCCGCCTTGCGAATCGCACTGCGGCCCCCGTCGCACCCGACCAGATAGTCCGCTCGGATCGACGTACCGTCGGACAGCGCGACGTCGACGCCGGTGTCGCCCTGAGTGAACCCTGTCACCTCACGTTCGCGCGAGGTCGGCACCCCGAGCTCATGGACCCAGGTGGCCAGCAGGCGCTCGGTCTGAATCTGCGGGAGGGCGAGCCCGTAGTTGCGGCGGGATGGGAAATCACTGATGTCCAAGGGAATGCGGCCGAATCCCTGGATCTGCATCGCCTTCCCCTCCGCAATGAACCGATCGGCGACACCGCGCTGATCGAGCACCTCGATGGTGCGCGCGTGCAGGCCGCCGGCGCGTGCGCGGTCGGGATCCGGAGCGGCGCGTCGTTCAACGATGACGACATCGACCTGTGCCAGGGCTAGCTCAGCCGCCAGCATCATTCCTGTCGGGCCACCTCCGGCGATGACCACTGCGTGTTCCGTCACTGTCGTAACCCCGTTCCCCCCTCTTGGCGCTGGCCTCGGCTGGCGATTGTGCCGGACTACCAGGGTCTTGCTGCAAGCCCCCCGGTTCGTTGTACCGTGAAAAGGGAGGGAGTCGAGCGCTC
>JASHSZ010000581.1 GCA_030040815.1 Streptosporangiaceae bacterium | reverse complement strand
TGACGACCGGGACGCTGCTGGCGGCCGCCATCGCCGCCACCTGGTCCTGGCCGAAGGTGCGCCAGGCGATGACGGCGACCTGCCTCGACAGCACCCTGGCTACGTCCTCGACGCTCTCACCCCGGCCGGCGTGCGTGCCGCCCGTGTCGATCACCAGCGGGTACCCGCCCAGCTCGGCGATGCCGACCGAGAAAGATACCCGGGTGCGCAGCGACGGCTTGTCGAACAGCACGGCCACCGCTCGCGGGCCCGCTAGCGGCCGCCGTGACAGCGGCTTCGCCTTCAGCTCCGCCGCTAGCGCCAGTACTCGCGTCTGCTCGGCGGGCGACAGATCGTCGTCGCGCAGGAAGTGACGAACCGGCCCGCGGGTGCTCATCCGGCCTCCTGGCCGGCTAGCACCACGCTGGCTGCGTCCAGGATGCCGGGCAGCGCCGCGACGAAGGAGTCCGCCTCGGCCGCCGACAGGATCAGCGGGGGTGCCAGCCGGACGGCGTCTGGCTGCACGGCATTGACCAGGAAGCCGTGCCGCTGCGCGGTCGCCGCTACCGCGGTCCCCGCGGTGCCGGACAGCGCGAGCGCCAGCCAGAGCCCGGTGCCTCTCACCCCGGTGATCAGCGGGTGTCCGATAGCCTCGATGCCCGTGGCGAGGTGCTCACCGACCGCCTTGACGTGAGCGAGCAGATTCTCCCTGTCGATGGTGTCCAGCACGGCGAGAGCCGCGGCGCAGGCGACCGGGTTGCCGCCGAAGGTGCTGCCGTGATCGCCCTTGCTCAGCGCCGAGCCGCACCGGCCGAAGCCGATGCAGGCACCGATCGGCAGCCCGCCACCAAGCCCCTTGGCCAGCGTGAGCACGTCCGGCCGGACACCCTCCTTCTGATGCGCGAACCACTCGCCGGTCCGGCCGATGCCGCTCTGGATCTCGTCGAGCACGAGCAGCGCGCCGACCTTGTCGCACGCCTCCCTGGCCGCCTTGAGGTAGCCAGGAGGCGCCGGCACGACGCCGCCCTCGCCGAGCGTTGGCTCGAGGAAGACAGCCGCGGTCTCCGGCCCGACTGCTGCGTGCAGAGCCGCCGCGTCCCCGTACGGCACGAAGACGACCTGCACGCCGAACGGCCCGAACGGCTCCCGGATCGAAGCCTTGCCGGTCAGGCTGAGCGCGCCCATGGTCCGGCCGTGGAAACCGTGCTCGGCCGCGACGATGACGGGCCGATCCGATCCCTGCGCTTTGCGGACCAGCTTGAGCGCCGCCTCGTTGGCCTCGGCGCCAGAGTTGGCCAGGAAGACCCGGCCATCGGTACCGAGCAGACCGATCAGTCGCTCGGCGAGCTCCACCTGCCGCTCGTGCAGGAACAGATTCGACACGTGGGCGAGCGTGCCCACCTGCCCGGTGACCGCCTCGACGATGGCCGGGTGCGCGTGCCCGAGCGCGCTGACCGCGATGCCGCCGATGAGGTCGAGGTAGCTGTTGCCGTCCACGTCCCAGAGCGTGCAGCCCCGACCGCGCGCCAGCGCGACCGGCGGCATGCCGTACGTCAGCATCATGCTGGCGCCGTACCGGTCCTGTAGTAGCTCAGTCGCTGACATGACGCGCTCCTTCGGCGGCGTGCGGGGCGTCCGGGACGACCATGGTGCCGATCCCGGAGTCGGTGAAGATCTCGAGCAGGATCGCGTGCGGCAGCCGGCCGTCGAGCACGTGCGCCCGCGCCACGCCGCCGCGCACGGCCGTCAGGCAGGCCGCCATCTTCGGGATCATGCCGTCGGACAGGCCGGGCATGAGCGCGGCTAGCTCGGCCGCGGTCAGCTGACTGATAGGGCGGGCGCGCAGCGCGCTCGTCGCGTCCGCGCCCGGCCAGCGCGGGTACAGGCCGGCCACGTCGGTCAGCAGCACGAGCTTGGCGGCGCCGAGCGCGACCGCGATGGCCGCCGCGGCCGTGTCGGCGTTGACGTTCAGCACTCCGCCGCCGCTGCCGCGAGCGACACTGGAGATGACCGGGATCCGCCCGTCGGCGAGCAGGGCGCTCACCGCTCCCGGATTCACGTCGTCGACCTCACCTACCTCGCCGATGTCGATGAGCTCGCCGCCAACCTCGGGCTGCACGCGGCGGGCGGTGAGCAGGTTGGCGTCCTCCCCGGAGATCCCGACGGCGAACGGACCGTGCTCGTTGATGAGCCCGACGATCTCGCGGTTGACCTGACCGGTGAGCACCATCCGGACCACGTCCATCGTTTCCGGCGTCGTCACGCGCAGGCCCGCGCGGAACGTCGACGGCATGCCGAGGCGGTCAAGCTGGGCCGTGATCTGCGGGCCGCCGCCGTGCACGACGACCGGCCGCAGCCCGGCGTAGTGCAGGAAGACCACGTCCTGTGCGAACGACCGGCGCAGGGCATCGTTCGTCATCGCGTTGCCGCCGTACTTCAGCACGACCGTCTGGCCGTGGAACCGCTCCAGCCACGGCAGCGCCTCGATCAGGACGGCCGCCTTGTGCTCGGCCCCGTTCCTGTCTGGTTCTGCTGTCATGTCGAGTACGCAGAGTTCAGGTGCACGTACTCGGCGGTGAGGTCGGTCGTCTTGATTGTGGCGCCGTGCTCGCCGGCGGCAAGGTCCACTGTGATGCTCACCTGCCTTCCTCCCAGGTCTATGGCCGACCGGTCCTCTCCCGGCGCGCCGCTTTTGCACACCCAGACGCCGTTGATCGCGACGCTGAGCTGGTCGGGCTCGAACGCGGCGCCCGTGGTGCCGACCGCGGCCAGGACCCTGCCCCAGTTCGGGTCCGCACCGGCGATCGCGCACTTGAGGAGGCTCGACCGGGCAACGGCGCGGCCGACCTCGACCGCGTCCTGCTCGGTCGCGGCGCTGGTCACGTCGATCGTGATCCGCTTGCTGGCGCCCTCGGCGTCGGCCTGCAACTGCTCGGCGAGGTCCGCGCACGCGTCGGTGAGCACCGCGCCGAACTCCGCGGAGTCCGGGACGATGCCGCTCGCGCCGCTGGCCAGCAGCAGCACGGTGTCGTTGGTGGACATGCAGCCGTCGGTGTCCAGCCGGTCGAACGTCGTGCGCACCGCGGCGCGCAGCGCGCTGTCGAGGTCGCGAGGATGCAGGTCGGCGTCGGTTGTCAGCACCACGAGCATCGTGGCGAGCGCGGGCGCCAGCATGGCGGCTCCCTTCGCCATCCCGCCGACCTGATAGCCGCCGCCGCGCACGATGCACGTCTTCGGCACCGTGTCGGTGGTCCTGATCGCGTCGGCCGCAGCCAGCCCGCCCTGTGCCGACGCCTGACGCACGGCCGCCGCGGCACCTGCCAGCAACCGCTCCATCGGCAGTCGCTCGCCGATCAGTCCAGTCGAGCAGACCGCAACCTCCCCGGCGCCGACGGCGAGCAGGCTTGCTACCTGCTCGGCCGTGCGGTGCGTGTCGGCGAAGCCCGCCGGCCCGGTGCAGGCGTTCGCCCCGCCCGAGTTCAGCACGACGGCGCGCACTCGCTGTCCGGTCAGCACCTGCCTGCTCCACAGCACAGGCGCGGCCTGCACCCGGTTGGCCGTGAACACGCCCGCGGCGGCGGCGCCGGGCCCGTCGTTGATGACGACCGCGACGTCGGGGGCACCAGACTCCTTGATGCCCGCGGCGACGCCCGCGGCGCGGAAGCCCAGCGGGCTGGTGACGGTCATGGTGCGACTCCGATCGGCGTCAGACCGGCGGTCTCGGGCAGTCCGAGCATGAGGTTGGCGTCCTGGATCGCTTGCCCGGCAGCACCCTTGCCGAGGTTGTCGATGGCGGCGACCACCACCGCGCGGCCCGCTCGCGGATCCGCCGCGACCTGCAACTGAACGCCGTTGGAGCCGCTCACCGACCCGGTGACCGGCCATCGCCCGGCCGGCAGCAGCGCTACGAACGGCTCGCCGTCGTAGCAGGCGGCGAGCGCCGCGCGCAGGTCTTCCGTGCTGATGTCTTGGGCTGCCAGCCGGGCGGTGCAGGTCGCCAGGATGCCGCGCGGCATCGGCGCGAGCACCGGGGTGAAGCTCACGGAGGCAGGCCGGCCGCACGCCTCACCGATTGCCTGCTCGATCTCCGCGGTATGGCGGTGCGCGCCCGCGACCGCGTAGGCCGACAACGATCCCATGACCTCGGTGGCGAGCAGGTCGGCGCGCAGCGACCGGCCTGCCCCGGACGTGCCCGAGGCCGCGACGATCACGATGTCGCCCGGATCGGCCAGCCCCGCGGCCGCGAGCGGTACCAGCGCGAGCACGGCGGCCGTTGCGTAGCAGCCAGGCGGGGCGACGCGGTCGGCTGCCCGAATCTTCGCGCGGGCGCCGGGCAGCTCCGGCGTGCCGGTGACCCAGCGTCCCTGGTGCGCGCCGGAGTAGTGCCTCTCCCACGCGGCGCTGTCGGCGAGCCGGAAGTCCGGTCCCAGGTCGACGATCTTGACGTCGGCCGGCAGCTGGGCTGCGACCACCGCGGACTGCCCGGCAGGCAGCGCCAGGAAAGCCAGGTCGCAGTCGGCTACCGCCTCGGCGTCGAGCGGGCGGAGTCGATGATGCGCCAGGTCCGGCAGGCCCGCGAGGTGCGGATGCACGTCGGCAACCGAGAGGCCTGCGCTGCTGGCCGCCGTTGCCGCCGCCAGTTCCAGGTCGGGATGCCCCGCTAGCAGCCGCAGCAGCTCACCGCCCGCGTAGCCGCTAGCGCCGGCCACCGCCACGCGCGCGCCCATCAGTCCCTCCTGGCTGCGGCGAGCAGGCCGCTCGCCGGTATGTCCGACCCAGGTGGCGCCGGATTCGTCGTCCGCACTTCGAATGATTATGCATATCTGTGACTGAATATGCAATCGAGCGGTGCGGCCGCACGGTCCGCTAACAACCGGCCGCCAGATCCGTCATCTGACTGGGCCAGTACCGGGCCGGACGGCATGATAGGCGGTGAAAGGAGACAAACGCCCATGCCTGTCCGGCGCTGCGCCGCGCTTATCGCGCTCGGGTGCGCGCTGGTGGCCACGCTCGCGCTGGCTGGCTGCGGTTCCGGGACCAAGCCCGGGCCGGCGAGCATCCAGGATTGCGGCACCAGCCGGACCGCGGCCAACATACCGGTCGAGATCGAGGTCTACCGCGGCCAGGTGGCCTGCCCGGCCGCGCTGCAGGTCGAGGCCAGCTACGCGAAAGCCATCGTCGACGGCAAGGCACCGGGCAACGGCGGTGGCGGGCCGGTCACGGTCGACGGCTGGACCTGCGAGGGACTGGCAACGCCGCAACTGCTGAAGACGGGCGAGACCTCCAAGTGCGCCAAGGATGGCCACGAGATCGTGGCCATCCTCAAGTCACCCAGCTAACGCCCCGCAGGGGCCGCCTGCTAGCGCGTCAGCACCGACGACCTCATGGTGGACGTGGGACTGTAGATGATGCAGGTAATGGTGCGGTTGCCGCCGAGCCAGGTGTCTGGCAGCGGGAACAGGAACTTCATGCTCATCGAGATGGTCACCTCGGCGCGATTCACGCTCTGCTTGATCCTGGCCGCACAGCCGCTATCGGCCAGACTGTTCAGCCTCGTGGTGCCTGGATAGCTGAGCAAGGCGCCGCTGACCG
>JASHSZ010000580.1 GCA_030040815.1 Streptosporangiaceae bacterium | reverse complement strand
TTGGCGGCCGCATGCTCCTCCGCCCTCCCGGGTAGGCCTACGTGAGCCCAGATTATGGGGCTTGTGCGAAGTTTCGCAATGGGATTCGGTTAATGTCGCGCCAAATGGCTGAGCCAGTTAGGGAAACAATCAGCGACTCACGCAGCCGGCCAGGTGATCATTGACGACTCCGCACGCCTGCATCGTCGCGTAAGCCGTCACGGGTCCGGTGAATCGGAATCCGTGGCTGCGCAGGTCCTTTGCCAGCGCCCGGGAAGCGCTGGTGGACGACGGAATATCAGCCAGGCTGGCCGGCGCTGGCGCCGCGCTGTCGGCATACCTCCACACCTGCGCGGCGATCCCGTCGGCGAGCCCGAGCGCAGCCTGCGCATTCGCCACCACCGCCTCGATCTTCGCCCGGTTCCTTACTATTCCGGCGTCGGCCAGCAGCCGGCTGACGTCGGAAGGCCCGAACCGCGCCACGGTCTGGACGTCGAAGCCTGCGAAGGCTCGCCGGAAGTTTTCCCGCTTGCGCAGGATCGTGAGCCAGGAAAGGCCTGACTGAAAGGCTTCCAGGCAGAGCCGCTCGAACACGCCGGTGTCGTTCCTGACCGGCTTGCCCCACTCCTCGTCGTGATAGCGGAGGTACTCCGGGCTCGCCAGGCTCCACGGGCAGCGCAGCAGTCCGTCCGGCCCGGCTCGCAGCCCTTCGGTCACTCGTCCGGCCTCTGCTCGGCGGTGCGGGACACCTGCCACTGCGCATCGGTCGCCAACTGGGCGGCCGCGAGCCTGCGGCGCAGCAGGTCGATCTCGGCATCGCGCTCCGCGATCGCGCGAGCGACCTGGGCTAGCGCGTACTCGGTGGCGCCGGCGTCATAGCCGAGCAGCGCACCGGGCGGCCGGTAAGACGCGACGTCGGACCAGGTCCGGAAGTCCGTGGCGGCCGGCTCCGCGGGCAAGTCCCTGGCTAGCTCACCCCCTCGGCCCATCGCGACCACGACGACGCCGGCCAGGATCACCCCGGCCGCAAGCACGATCACGATAGCCACGCAGTAAATCGTGCCACGGCCGGCCGCATGCTAGCGCAACATGCCGACCCGCCCGGTGCGGACCACGTCGTCAGGTCATCTCGCTGAAGCTCTGCTCGGGCGAGTCCAGGCTGTGCGCCGCGGCGATGATCCGCACAACCTCGGTCGGGTCGTCGCAGACCTGGAGCAGGCCAGGGTCACGCTGTGAGATCTTTCCGGCCGGCAGCACGGTTTCGGTGAGCCAGGTGGTCAGGCCCTTCCAGTAGTCGCTGCCCACCAGCACGATAGGGAATCGGGTGATCTTTCCTGTCTGGACCAGCGTCACGGCCTCGAACAGCTCGTCCAGGGTGCCGAAACCGCCAGGGAGAACGACGAACGCCTGCGAGTACTTGACGAACACGGTCTTGCGCACAAAGAAGTACCGGAACTCGAGTCCGATCTCGACGTACTCGTTGATGCCCTGTTCGAGCGGCAGCTCGATGCCGAGCCCGACCGAGACGCCGCCGGCACTGGCGCAGCCCTTGTTCGCCGCCTCCATGACGCCGGGTCCGCCGCCGGTGATGACCGCATAGCCGGCCTGCGCCAGGTCGAATCCGATCTGCTCCGCGAGCTCATACTCGGCGCTGCCCGGCAGCGTGCGGGCCGACCCGAACACGGAGACCGCGGTGCCGAGCTCGGCCAGCAGCCCGAATCCCTCGACGAATTCCGCCTGAATGCGAAGGACCCGCCAGGGATCGGTGTGCACCCAGTCGCTCGGCCCGCGCCAGTCCAGGAGCCGCTGGTCGGTCGTGGTCCGCGGAATGTGCTTACCGCGCAGCGTCGCTGGACCCTGCCGCCGCAGCCGACGCGGAGGTTCGGAGGAGCTCATGGCCCAAAAGTAGCCGCCCTCGGCGCCTGGCCAGCCGCTACACCCCCGCGGGTCACGATGAATCTTCGGCGCCCGTGGCCGACCCCTACCCAAAGACTCCGTGGTCGCGGAGTATGTCGCTCCGGGCGGCCTTGTCGAGCGTGCCGCCCGGCGGGAGGCGCCGAAGCACCAGCACGCACGGCATCCCGAATTCACCGCCGGCAAACGTCCGCATCCGGGTGCCGCCAACGCACACCGACCAGGCCGGCACCTCGCCGGACGGCAGCTCGCTACCAGTTTCCACATCGATCACGTGCGTCGTCCTGGTCAGGATCGTGCCCGCGCCCAGCACCGCGCCGGACCGGACCCTGGCTCCGTCCACGACCATGCAGCGGGACCCGATGAAGGCCGCGTCCTCGACCACCACCGGCACCGCGCTCGGCGGCTCGAGCACGCCGCCGATACCGACCCCGCCCGCCAGGTGGACATCCCGGCCGATCTGGGCGCACGAGCCCACCGTCGCCCACGTATCCACCATGGTCCCGGAGTCCACGTAGGCGCCTATGTTGACGAACGAGGGCATCAGCACGGTGCCGGGCGCGACGTACGCACCCCACCGGACGATCGAGCCCGGGACTGCCCGGACGCCGTCAAGCCGGGTGGTGAGCGGCACCCGGTCGTGGTAGCGGAAGTCGCCCACCTGCGACTGCACCATCGGCAGCAGCCGGAACGCGAGCAGGATGGCGCGCTTGGCGCGTTCGTCCACGACGACCTCGCCCGTGTCGGCGTCCGGCCAGGCGACCCGGCACTCGCCGGCGCCGATCACGTCCACGGCGGCGACGACCAGGTCCTGCGCCTTGATGTCGCGCGGGCCGAGTCCCGCCCGGCGGTCCCAGAGTTCGTCGATCCCGGCCGGCAGTGGCGAGGCGACGGCGGTCACAGCTGACATAGCCCTGGAGCCTAGTCGGGACCCCAGCGGGCAACCCGGATGGCGTAGCGTCTGAGCGTGCCGCTATCCAGACAGCGTGGATCACGGCTGGCGGCGGCGCTCGTCGTGATTCTGTTCTGCGGCGCGATCTATCTCGTGCTCCGGCCGTCCCCCGCGCCCCCACCCCGGTTTACCGCGTGCGCGGCCAGCGTCGGCGGCCAGGAGCTAGAGCTGACGCCCGGTCAGGCGGGCATCGCGGCCATCATCGCCGGGGTCGCGACCCGGCGAGCGCTGCCGGAGCGGGCCGTGGCAATCGCGTACGCGACTGCGCTGCAGGAATCGAAGCTGCAGAACCTGCACTACGGCGACCTCGACTCGGTCGGCGTGTTCCAGCAACGCCCGTCGCAGGGCTGGGGTAGCGCGCGGCAGATCGAGGATCCCGTTTACGCCACCGAGCGGTTCTTCGACGCCCTGGTGGCGGTGCCGCAGTACCTGAACCTGCCCATTGACGTCGCGGCGCAGGATGTGCAGCACAGCGCAGACGGGTCCGCTTACGCGCAGTGGGCCGACCTGGGGACCGCGCTCGCCGCCGCGTTCACCGGAGCCGACCCGCACTCTGTCTGGTGCAGCTACGCCGATCCGCCGGGCGCGGCCAGCCTTGCTGCGGCCGGCCGGGCCATGACGGCTGCGTTCGGCCTGACCGCCCGCCCGGCGGGCCGTAGTCGGACCATGATCGTCAGCGTCGGAGCGGTCGCACAGGGCTGGGCCGTAACAGCCTGGCTCGTGAGCCACGGCGCCGAGTACGGCATTGACAGCGTCCGGTACGGGGGCTACCGGTGGCTGGGCTTCAGCGGACCCAGCCGATGGCGGGCCCAGCGTGGCACGCCGCCGGGGCTAGGCGGCACGGCCAGCGTCGAGTTCGGCTGATACCCTGCGTTTCCCGACCACCGGCTGGGCCATGCTGCACAGCGCCGCGATACGGCCCGTCCGGGAGCGCGATACTGGTGGCAAGCCGTGATGCTCGGGTCAGAGGCACCGCTGAGTGCGCCGGGCGCGGAGGGAATAGGAGCGCGGAAGTGACCTACATCATCACGCAGCCTTGCGTCGATGTGATCGACAAGGCATGCATTGAAGAGTGCCCGGTCGACTGCATCTACGAGGGTGAGCGGATGCTCTACATCCATCCCGACGAGTGCGTGGACTGCGGCGCCTGCGAGCCTGTGTGCCCGGTCGAGGCCATCTTCTACGAGGACGACGTGCCGGACCAGTGGAAGGACTACTACAAGGCCAACGTCGAGTTCTTCGCCGACCTCGGGTCGCCTGGCGGCGCATCCAAGACTGGCAAGCTCAACTTCGATCATCCGCTGGTGGCGGCCCTGCCGCCGCAGGAGACCGGGCACTAGCCGGGGGCCGGTGGCGGTGACGGCCGGGCTCCCGGCGTATCCGTGGGATTCGCTGCAGGCTGCCGCTGAACTGGCGCGCTCACACCCGGACGGGATCGTCGACCTGTCGGTCGGGACGCCCGTCGACCCTGTCCCCGACGTCGTCCAGGCCGCGCTGCGCGCAGCGGGCAACTTCCCTGGTTACCCAGCTACGGCCGGAACCGCGGCCCTGCGCGAGGCCGCTGCCGGGTGGCTGGCCCGGCGGCACGGCGTCCGCGTAGACCCGGCCGCGGTGCTGCCGGTGGTCGGTACCAAGGAGTTCATCGCCTGGCTGCCGACGCTGCTCGGCTGCGGGCCGGGCGATGTGGTTGCCCATCCCGAGCTTGCCTACCCGACGTACGACGCGGGCGCCCGCCTCGCTGGGGCCACGCCAGTGGCCGCGGACAGCCTCGTCGCCGTGGGGCCAAGCCGAGTGCGGCTGGTGTGGCTGAACTCACCGTCAAACCCGACCGGCCGCGTGCTGCCGCCTGAGCATCTGCTCAAGGTCGTCGGCTGGGCACGCGATCGCGGCGCCGTCGTCGCCTCGGACGAGTGTTACATCGACCTCGGCTGGCAGGGCCAGCCGACGTCGATCCTGCATCCGGACGCGTCGGCTGGCTCGCACGCCGGGCTGCTTGGCGTCTTCTCGCTGTCGAAGCGATCCAACATGGCCGGCTACCGGGCCGGCTTCGTGACCGGCGACCCCGACCTCATCGCACGGCTCCTGGAGATCCGCAAGCACGCCGGGATGATGATGCCCGGTCCGGTCCAGGCGGCCGCGGCCGCGGCGCTGACCGACGACATGCACGCCGACGAGCAGCGGGCCCGGTACGCCGCCCGGCGTGCCCGGCTCTGGCCAGCGCTGGAGTCGGCCGGATGGGCTATTGAGGAGTCGGCCGCCGGGCTCTACCTCTGGGCCAGGCACCCAGGCCTGGACGGCCGATCCTCGGTGCAGCGGCTCGCCGAGGCCGGCATTCTCGTCGCGCCAGGCGAGTTCTACGGACCTCGTGGTGCCGGGCACATTAGGGTCGCGCTGACCGCTGCCGACGAGCGGGTCGACGCCGCCGTCAGCCGACTGCGGAGCCTCGCCGCAGCTGCCTGACCCGATCGCGGCAAAATTCGGCGGCTTAGGAACGATGCGGGCATACTGACTCCAGGCTGCCGCCGACGTCGCCGGACTGGTGCAGCAGGCCGGCCGGATGACGCGCTCGGAGGTGTAGCAGCGCATGCCCGACTCGGAGTCCTTTGAGGCCTTCTACGCCCGGACGGTGGGCAACGTCACCAGCCAGATGCACGCTCTGGCGGGCGATGACAGCGCTGCTGATCACGCGATTCGCGAGGCGTACGCCCGTGCCTACCAGCAGTGGTATGAGATATCCGGCTACCCGGACACCGAGGGCTGGGTGCTGGCCGTCGCCAGGGAGGCCTACCAGCGCAGGCGACCCATGGCCCCCGCCCCGGCCCCCGACCCGACCCGGCCCGGTCACGACCCGCTGAGCATGCCGGGGATGTTCCGCCCGGTCCGCAACGAGTCGGCCGGCGCCGGCGACAAGACCGTGACCCCGCCCCCGAACCGCGCCGAGGAGCAGGCAGGCAGCTGGTTCACCCCCGCCTCCAGGCCGGGCAGCGCCACGGCGACCGCTCGGCTGGCTGGCGACCAGGCGGCACTCAGCGGGCAGCCCGTCCAGCCCGGCGGGCCGTGGCCGCCAGGGCCGCCCGGCGGGTTCTCCCCGAGACGTCGCCGACTCCCGGTCACCCTCGTCGTGCTGACTGTCGTCGTCGCCCTCGGCGCGGCGGGCGGGATTGGCTACCTGGTCGCCGGGCGCAATCCCGGCGCGCGACCCGCCAGCCATGGCACAGGCGCGGCCGCAGCGCACCACAAGCCGACGGTGCAGATGCTCGCAGCGGGCCGGACAGGCACCATCGGCGCGATCCCGTGGTCCCTGGTCGTGGCTGGCTGGACGGTGGCGGAGGTCTCTACCGCCGCACCGGGACCCAACGGAACCGCGACCGGGGGTGGCACGGTGACCACCTACCTGGTGGATCCGGAGGGGGGCAAGTACCAGATTCAGACGTCGGCCGGCCCCGCGCCGGTCCTGCTCGCGTGGTCGGGTAATGCCCAGAACGCGCTTTTTGAGGTGCCGCCTGGCTCGTCGGGTAGCGGAGCGGGCTACGAGCTGCTGTCCCTGACAACCGGCAGCATGTCGGCGCTGCCATTGCCGGCGGGCGTCACCGCCGTCGGCTTTACCCGGCCGATGGGTCTCAACATCCTGGCGGTGAACCAGACCTCGACCGCGTTCCAGCTGGAGCGCTTCAATCTGGCTGGGACCTACCAGGCAACGATCGGGTCGCTGCCGGTCAAGCCAGGCGTCACCCCCAACTGGCCGGATTGCGGTACGGAATGCGGGGCGCTGAGCTCCCCGACCGGGCTCTTCGCCGTCTGGGGCGTGGCGGGCGACGAGATGCAGCTCCTGAGCAATGCCGGCGGGTCCGTGATCCGCAGGCTCGCCGTGCCCGACAGCGGCTCGCCGCCGTCGTGTATCCCGGTGACCTGGTGGAGCACCGACACGGTCCTTGCGGACTGCGAGGTCACCGGCCAGCCGCCGAGCGTAAGCCGACTGTGGCTGGTGCCGGCGGACGGGAGCACTCCGACACCGGTGACCAGTGCATCGGGCTCGCCGTCGGGCATGGGCATCTTCGTCGGAGCGTGGCAGGCGGCCGGTGCCGTGTACGCCAACACGACCGCCTTCACCCAGTGCCCGAGCGCCGCATCCGGGCCGGGCGGGGAGACAGTATCCACGGTCAGCGGCGGTTCGCTGCAGCCGATCAGCGTGAGCGGCACCACCAACAACCACACCGCCGTGGTCTCGGCGCTGGACGGCCGGCTCCTGCTGCTCGCCGAGACGAGCTGCCCTGGCTCCTCGGCGCTGCTCTGGCTCGATCCCGCGACCGGCGCCACCCAGACCCTGCTGCCCGCGCTGCCGGGCGGGGTGGGGGTCATGGCGGCGGCCCCGTTTGGCCTGGGCCCGACCGCCTTCAGCGTCGGCTTGGCAGGCTAGCAGCGCTTCGCGCTACGACGAGACCGGGCCGCCGATGCGCCAGTACTCGCCGCCGCACCGGTCGAGGAACTCCTCGTCCACCAGGTACCGGCGCAGCGCCGCGAAGTCCGGGTACAGCGCGCTGAGTACGTCGTTGACCTCGCGTTCCGGATAGCGCACGCCTGGCTCGAAGACCTGCGCCACCTCGGCCAGGAGCTGCCGCCGGCGAGACTGCTTCGCGGGCATCGCGTCGATCCTCCCGTCGCGCAGGAAAACCCGCAGCCGGACGTCGCGGGCCAGCGCGTCGAGCACGTCAGCCGGACTCGCCTCTGCCATGACGCCCATTCTTATCTGGCTAGGCGCGGCGGCGGTACCGGCCTACCGTCAGCGTGCCGAACACCACGCATAGCCCGACGATCCACGCCCCGGCCTGCAGCGCCGGCGTGGCCACGGGGCCGCCGAGCAGCAGGCCGCGCATGGCCGTCGCGAAGATCGAGATCGGGTTGACCTTGACGAACGCCTGCAGCCAGCCGGGCATGCTGGCGGCGGGTACCAGCACCGAGCTGGCGAAAGTGAGCGGCAGGATCAGCAGGAACCCCGCGGTCTGCACGGCCTCGGCGCTGCGCAGGGACACCCCGAGGTAGGCCATCAGCCAGCACATGGCAACGCCCAGTGCCAGCACGAGGCCGAACGCGCCGACCGCGCCCGCGACCCCGCCGTGGAACCGGAACCCCAGCGCGGCCGCCACCCCGACGGTGATCAGGCACATCCACGCGGTCCGGCCGATATCCGCCGTGACGCGGCCGGCCACCACGGCCGAGCGAGCCATCGGCAGCGACCGGAAGCGGTCGATGAGCCCGCGCTGGAAGTCGGCGTTGAGCCCGATCGCGGTCTGCGTCGTGCCGAACCCGATGCCCTGCACCAGCAGGCCAGGCAGCACAAACTCCAGGTAGCCCGTGGTCGAGCCGGAGATCGCGCCGCCGAACACGTAGACGAACAGCAGCAGGAACATGAGCGGCTGAACGGTGATGCCGATCAGCTGCTCGGGATCGGACAGCACGTGCAGCAGGTTCCGCCTGGCCATCACCCCGGTCTGTGCGAAGACCATCACCGGCTCGCTCCGGCCCGCTGCGTGCCGCCCGGCTGGGCGGTGATCGCCAGGAACGCCTCATCCAGGCTAGGCAGCCGGACAACGAAGTGCCGGACCGGTATCCCGGCGACATCGAGGTTCCTGGTGGCCGCTGCCACCAGCTCGTCGTCGGGCACCCGCATGG
>JASHSZ010000074.1 GCA_030040815.1 Streptosporangiaceae bacterium | reverse complement strand
CCGCGATGCTTGCGGCCCGCGCGGCGATCCTGCGCGGCGCCCCGCGCCGCCCGGACGGCCGTGATGGCCGGGTCCTCGGAGTCGTCTCGGTCCGACCGATAGAGGTCCGGTTCCAGGAAGATCAGCTCCGCGATCGGCACCGCGGCGCGTATCCGGCGCTCGGCCGCGTCGATTCCGGCGGCGACGCTCTGCGCGCTGTCATCGTGCCGGACGCCGATCTTCGCCGCGACGAGCAGGGTGTCGGGGCCGATGTGCAGGGTTCGCAGGTGAATGACGCGCTGCCCGTCCGGGCCGGCCTCGATGGCAGCGACAATCGCGGCCTGCGCAGCCGGGCTCGCCGACTCTCCGATCAGCAGGCTCTTCATCTCCGTCGCGAGCACGACCGCCACGCAACCGAGAAGCAGGCCGATGGCAATGGATGCCGCCGCGTCATAGCGGTCGTCATGGGTGATAGTCGCGACTGTGACGCCGATCAGCGCCAGCAGCAGGCCGCTCAGCGCCGCGATGTCCTCGAGCAGCACGGCCGGCAACTCCGGCGCCTTGGCGCGCCGGATGAAGCCCAGCCAGCTAGCGCGGCCCCGGAGCGGGCTGGCCTCGTGCATGGCATTCCACAGGGAGAACGACTCCAGCACGACGGCCACGCCGAGCACTCCGAATGCGATGGCGGGCGAGGTCAGGTGCTCCGGCCGCCTGATCCGCTGGATTCCCTCGTAGCACGAGAACACAGCACCGACGGTGAACACGACGACCGCGACGAGGAACGCGTAGAAGTAGCGCTCACCGCCGAATCCGAACGGGTGCTCCCTGGTCTCCGCGCGGCGTGCCTGCCGACGGCCGATGAGCAGGAGCGCCTGATTGCCGGAGTCCGCGACCGAGTGAACGCCCTCGGCGAGCATGGCGGCCGAGCCCGTCAGCGCGAATGCGACGAACTTGGTCACCGCGATTCCCAGGTTGGCCCCGAAGGCGGCGATGACCGCCCGTCTGCCCGTACCGTGCCCGCTACCTGCCGGAGAGGGGGACGCGGATGCCGCGCCAGTAGCGATGGATCCTCACTCCTGGTTTCCGCCTGCCGCCGGGTCGCGTGCTTCGTCGATCAGCAGCACCGGTATGTCGTCGCGGACGGGATACGCCAGCCCGCAGTCCGGACTCGTACAGACCAGCTCGCTGGCGGCGTCATCGGCCCGGAGTGGCGCGTGACACTTCGGGCAGGCCAGGATCTCAAGCAGCCAGTCATCGATCTTCATACACGTCTCCTGTTGCTCGTCGTGGCCGCACCCGCGGCTGCGCGCACCAGGATCCTACCGGCGCCCGCCCGACCCGCGGCTCGCGCTCTCCCCGGAGGCGGTGACGCCGCGCTAGCCGACCCGGCCGCCGTCCGACGGCGCCGACCGCAGCACCCGCAGGTGCCCCCTGCGGGTGACCTCGACCCCCTGCCCGGTTGGCTCGGCCGCCACGCGCGGCGCGGTGGCCTCCCGGACGGCGTTGGCCAGTGCCTCGAGATCTTCTGCCACCACGGCAGCGTCCACGGGCGGCTCAACCGGCAGCCTCACCACATCCCAGCCCCGCGGCGCAGTCATCCGGTCGGCGTGCCGGTCGCACAGGTCGTAGCAATGCGGCTCCACGGCCGCCGCCAGCGGGCCCAGGACAGCTGTCGAATCTCGGTAGACGTAGGTCAGCGTATAGACGGCGGCCCGCTTGCAGGCCGGCCGGGAACACTGGCGGACAGGCACCGCGTCACCGTCTCCGGTCGTGCTGGCGACCGGGCCGTGCCCGGTCTGGGCGACGGGCGAGGTCGTGATGGTCGCTCACAACGGCTGACGGTATCGAGCGCCGGACGTTAACGCCACCACCCGGGGCACACTGCGCGATCGTGTCTCCGCCGACCAGATGACAGCAGCCGGGTAAGCCTCGCTGCCCTCGCGATACGCTCGGGAACTGTGCGCGACGGCGAGGACGGCGGACGGCCGAAAATGGGCCAGATCCGGCGGCGAGACCGGCACGGCCGCGGACTGCGGGGCGCGCTGGTGCCACCGGGCGTCCCGCTGCACCGGACCCGCTCGGAGCGGTTCGATGACCTCGTGCTGCTGGCGGTCTCCCAGCTAGAGCCGCGCTGGGATGCCGAGCTGGCTGGCATCGAGTTCGCCATCGAAGAGATCCCGCCGATCCCGCCTGACGTGGACGACCTGGAGATCCCGCTGGCGCGGCTCGAGCCAGGATCTCCCCCCCGCGGCCTTCAGCATCCGGTCGGACTGGCGTCGTTGCCCGGCCAGCGGAGTTTCGGCGATCACCGCGAGCGGCCAGCCCGTCCGGCCCGGATCGTCCTGTACCGCAGGCCGCTGCTGGCCCGCGCCGACGGCGAGGAAGAGCTAGCCGAGCTTGTGCTCGACGTGATCGTCGAGCAGTTCGCGCACTGGCTCGGAGTCGACCCGCAGACCGTCGACCCCGGTTACCCGGCCGAAGAGTAGCCGCATCTCTGCCCGGCTAACCGTCGAGGATTGCCGCGAGCGACTCGCTGACGCCCGGCACCGGTATCCAGGTCAGCGAGCTCGGCACCGGCAGGATCGACTGCCACGTCCCGCCGACGTCGATCAGGCTGCCGCCGTACACCGGTCCAGACCCTCGCAGTGGCGTCACGACGACAGTGAACTGCCCCGCGCCGACGTCGGCAGCGGGCGTCACCGATACCACGGTCGACGACCTCCCCGTGATGTCGATGACCTGGCCGCCTTGACTGGACGCTGGCGTGGTCGCCGTCGCTGTGCTAATCCGTACCCTGGCCGCCTTACCAGGCGCCGACAGCACGAGCGACGTGGCGCCTGCCGAGCCCGCCGGGTTTGCTGCCAGCACGCCCTGCTCCAGAATCGGGCCGGCGCTGACCGCCATCACGCCCGGCGACCCGGCCGGCCCGCCGGACACCAGCATGGCCGCCACGACCGGAGCGCTCGCTGTTACGGACACCGCGCCCGCCACGCCGCCGAGTGACGGCAGCGGAATGATCGCCGCCGAGCCGCCGAGCAGGTCGATGCCAGTCCCGCCGGTCGGCTGGTAGGTGCCCTTGGTCGTGATCGCAGCGAGCTTCACGTCGGCGGCTGCGGTCCCCGGCACCGCGATGAAGAGCTCAGGCGGTCCGGCCGCGGGCAGACCGGGGATCGTGAGGTGGTCCGCCGGCGGCTGCGCGACCGGAAGCCAGCTGCCGTCGGCTCCGCCAGACTGGCTTTCCCGTACTGCGGCGACGACCTGGCCGACCGTGGTCGTGACGTTCAAGGCGACGATGTTGGACCCTTGCACCAGGTCAGTGAGCGACTGCTCCACCATGCCGTCTGGCGGCACCGTAATGCCGTTGTCGGCGTTTCCGAGCACCGGCGTGCCGGTGCTCAGGTCGGTCACCGCCTGCACATCGGCATCCGCCGGCTCGCTGCCGGTGTTCGTCAGGTACAGCTCGATGGTGCTCGCCGCCTTCTGTCCTGGCCCGACGAACCAGAAATCAGTCCCGGGAGTGCTGCACTGAGCGGTGACCAGCCCACCGGGGCCGGTCTGCTCGACCTGGAGGCCTTGGGCCAGCGCCCCGGTCGCGCTCACTTGCACGCCGCCCTGGCCGGGCACTGTGCGGACGCTGGCGCTTGACCCAAGCTGACCGGCCAGCTCGGCCGAAGTGAGTGCAGGCGCGACGGGCACGTTGGCAACTTGCAGCACGCCCGGCCGCGTGATGGTGGAAACCGCCTGGCCTGCGGACGAGCTGCCGGCCGACGCGAGCGCTGTGATCACGGCTGACCCGGCTTTGGCCGAACCCGGCACGGCGGCCAGGGCAACCGCGGCCGCGGTCGGTCCTGGCGAGCCGGGAGCCGGGCACACCCGGACCGCGGTGGTCACGGTGGCCCGGCCGACGGCGCCGTGGGTCGCCGCCGGGCCGCGGGGGTGTCCAGTCCTGGCTATCCCGTAGATCCCGCCCAGCACGAGCACGACCAGCAGGCACAGGCCTACGCGCCGGTACCCGGACCTGGTCACCACGTCTCACCTTCGTCGTCAGCGTCGGGAGCTGGCCAGGCCTGCGCTGACCGGCTTCGCCGACCACGCCCGTCGTGATGGAGTTCGCCCGTTGCTGGCGGCGGGCCGAGCGGGTCGGGCTCGTCGCCTGGCCGTGGCTGACCAGGCCGCCGCCGCGCCGGACTCGGCCCCGCAGGCTGCGGCCAGCCTTGCGAGTAGTCCCCCGGCCAGCCGTGCTCCTGGTCGGCTGGCCATCCCGATGCCCCGCTGTCGCTGACCCAGGTGCGCGCGGCCTCCGGAGACTCGCCGTAGCCGGCCGCTGCTGGCTCGGACGGGTAACGCGGCCCGTCGGTGTAGCCGGTCCCGCCGTATCCGGCCGCCTCCGGATAGCCGGACCGCCGCCTGCGGACTGCCTCGTCCGGGTAGCCGGACCGGGGCCCGCTGGCCGAATCGTCGGGGTAGCCGGACCGGGCCCCGCTGGCCGAATCGTCCGGGTAGCCGGACCGGGCCCCCCGGGGTGCGTCGTCCGGATAGCCAGACCGATTCCGGCGGCTGCGTCCGGCGGCGTGTCCGCCGTGGCGCCCCCGGCCGGGCCGGCTCGGATAGTCGGCGTCAGCCGGATAGCCCTGGCCGGGCCTGGCGTAGCCAGCCGCCGGGCTCGAGCGGTCCGAGGCGTCGTAACCGGGTGCTGCCTGCGGCCGCGACCCGTACCCGGAACGCGACGCCGCTGGCGGAACTGGATAACCATCCCAGCTGTCCGCGGGATCCTGCCCGTTCGCTGGCTCGTCGAAGGGGGTCCCGGACGGCGACCGGGCCGGGATGCCCGCGCGGCCAGGCTCCGCCCCGAGCGCATCGGAACGCGGCCGGGCGCCTGGCGGGTCCTGGTACCTGCTGCTCGGCGGCGGGCCGTCCATGAACCGGCTGGCTGGTGCTCCGGCGGGCCAGGCGGCCACCGGCGACGGGGCACTGCCAGCCGGGACTGGTCCCGCCCCCGGCGAGCCGACAGCGCTGGGTGCACCCAATGCGCCGGTCCGCCTACCTGGGAGTGGCGGCCGTCGCACGGCAGGCCTGTCGGGTTGGCGCAGGTCGCTCTCGGCGGCAGCGAATGCCCCGGTCGCGCCTGGCAGAGGCGCGGCAGTGCCGGGTACTGGCAGGCCGCCGCCTGCGGGCCGACGGCTCCGCAGCTCGTCTGGCAGGCTCTGCGTTCCGAGGGTGTCCCGCC
>JASHSZ010000579.1 GCA_030040815.1 Streptosporangiaceae bacterium | reverse complement strand
GCTGGCGCTTCGGCAGGCTAACGTGGCGACCGTGAAAGCATCCCCGGAAGCGCAGATACGGTTGCTGGAGCTCGCCGACCTTGATGCCGAGCTGGGGAGGCTGGACCATCGCCGTCGGAACCTACCCGAGCACGCCGAGCTGGCCAGGCTCGAGCAGCGGGACGGCGAGCTGCGCGACGAGATCACTGCCCTGGATGCACGCGAGGGTGACCTCAGGCGCGAGCAGATGAAGGCCGACGCCGACGTCGAGCAGGTCCGCAGCCGCATTGCACGAGATCGGTCGCGACTGGATGCTGGCCAGGTCAGCTCGCCGAGGGAACTGGAGAACCTGCAGTCGGAGATCGACTCGCTGCTGCGGCGGCAGTCCGATCTCGAGGATGTCGAACTTGACGTCATGGAGCGGCTCGAGGCGGTGCAGGCCAGGCTCAAGGAAGCCGGTGCCGAGCGTACGTCCGTCGGCGTGGAGCTCGAGTCGGTGACCAGCCGACGTGACGCCGCGCTGGCTGAGCTTGCCGGTCTGTCTGGGCAGGCCGCAGCCAAGCGCGCAGCCGCAGCCGCGCAGGAGCCTGCAGACCTACTGGAGTTGTATGAGCGGCTGCGTACCCAGCGCGGCGGCGTCGGCGCGGCGGCGCTCCGTCGCGGCCAGTGCCTGGGGTGTCACCTCACGCTGAACACGGCAGACCTGACGGTGATCCGTGCTGCGGCACCGGACGACGTGGTGCAGTGCGAGGAATGTCGGCGAATATTGGTCCGGACCGATGAATCGGGGCTCTGACCAGGGAATCGCGGCGAACGATGCGAGCCGCGCTGCCGCCGCAGACGGCTGGCGGCGGGCGCACGGCACGCCAACGACCACGCTACTGGTGCGGCATGGGCAGACCGAGATGTCCGTGGCGGGCCGGTTCGCCGGCCGCGGCGACATCCCGCTGACCAGCGTCGGCGTACAGCAGGCCGCCGCCGTCGCGGATCGGCTGGCTGGTCGCGGCGTCGACCTTGTCGTGAGCTCTCCGCTGAGCAGGGCCAAAGACACCGCGCACGCGGTTGCCGACGCTGCCGGTGCTCCGCTGACGGTCGATGACGACCTCTCGGAGACTGACTTCGGCGCCTGGGAAGGCCTGACGTTCGCCGCGGTCATGGCGCGCTGGCCCGCGGAGCTGGCGGCCTGGCAGGGTGACTCGGACACCGCCCCGCCCGGTGGGGAGAGTTTCGCCGCCGTGGCGAGCCGAGTGAACCGCGCGCTGGACCGGCTGCTGGCCGACCGCCAGGGCCAGACGATTGTCGTAGTCAGCCACGTGACGCCGATCAAGACGCTCGTATGCCGTGCCTTGGCCGCGCCCCCAGCTGCGATGTTCCGGATGCACCTGGAGGTCGCCTCCCTCTGCGAGGCCGCGTGGTTCGCTGACGGCCCGGCCGTGCTGCGCTCGCTGAACGACACCGCGCACCTGCGAGGGCGCTGACCGGCGGAGCGCACCCGCCGCCCCCGGGTCGCGCTACGGCCGGCCGATTTGGGACTGGTTGAGTTCATTGTTCTAACCGATCGCGGCGCCGCGAGTGTAAATACTCTCCGTGTGTGGAATAGCACTCCTCGTAATTGATCAAGACGGGGGGATTTCAGTGCCTGTATCATCAACGACCCGCGCGGCGACCCGCCGTAGTTCGGCGAGTTCCGCTCGCAGCAGGCCGGTGAGCCGCAGTGCGTCACGAGGCACTGCGAGCCGGTCGAAATCCACGCCAGGCTCCGGGATGTCGTCAGCTTCGTCGCCGGACAGTCGCAGCAACGCTGCGAACTCGGCCCGCGGCACCGCGGCGAGGACACCACGGAGCACCGCATCGCGGTCGACCCGCAGCACGGCATCGCGATCGACCGCCTCCCGCTCTACCGCGTCTCGCTCTACCGCATCTCGCTCCACCGGTGCCCGCCGCAGCCCGGCCAGCCGGAGCAACGGCAGCCGCAGCCCGGCCAGCCGGGGCGGTACGAGCCGGAGCACTACGACGCGGCGCAGCACGTCGACCCGCAGCACGTCGAGCCGCAGCAGCACGACGCCCGCCACCGCGGCCCGGGGAGTTTCCTCGGCCGCAACCAAGGTGACCTCTGCTGCTAGCAAGATGACCATGGCCGCGACGAAGGCCACGGCGTCAGCTCGCACGATGTCATCGGCCATGCAGTCGATGAACACGGCCACCAAGGCGATGACCACCGCGGCGAAGGCGCTCATGACGGCCGCCAAGACCATGCAGACCGCGAAGCCGGTGGCGGCGTCACCGGTGCGGCGCTCACCGGTCCGGCGGTCAACTGCACGCTCCAGGTCATCATCCAGGTCCGGCTCCAGCACCGCCGCACGCTCGAAGCCTGCCAGGTCAGGCGACATGGCGATGTCAGAGTCTCGCCCTGGCTCGACGAGCCGCTCGTCATCACGCAGGTCAGGCTCGGCCATCTCCAGGTCACGGGCCACCGCGCCACGGCCACGCGCGTCCGTCCGACGGACGTCGAGCCGGACGTCGAGCCGGCCGGCCAGCCGTTCCACACCCGGTATGCGGCCCTCGTCGTCGCTGACGCTGTCAGCGCCGGCCCAGTCGCGCAGCAACGGTGAGTACGGCAGCCTGCTGGGCAGCCTGATCCACTGACGGCTCGCAGACAAGGCGGGCGGCGCCGGCAAACCGGCGCCGCCCGCCTCACCATGGGCTGTGCCGCGCGGTCGCCGGCCCGTATTCTGGATGCAGCGGCGGGTGAGTCGGCCGGGCGGCCGCGTCGCGTCAGCCGCGGCTGGCGCGCCGAGGAAGGTCCGGGCTCCGCAGGGCAGGGTGGTCGGTAACGCCGACCCGGGGTGACCCGCGGGACAGTGCCACAGAAAGCAAACCGCCCCCGGATTCGTCCGGGGGTAAGGGTGAAACGGCGGTGTAAGAGACCACCAGCGCCCAGGGTGACCTGGGCGGCTCAGTAAACCCCACCCGGAGCAAGGTCAAGAGGGAGCGCGCCAGCGGTGGTGCTCCTGCGCGAGCGATCGAGGGCTGCCCGCCCGAGCTCGCGGGTAGACCGCT
>JASHSZ010000001.1 GCA_030040815.1 Streptosporangiaceae bacterium | reverse complement strand
GCGACCAGGCAAGACGACGTGCCGCAGCGCAGTTAACGCCTACCTTTCACGACGACCACTCCTGCCGACCCGTCGAGCGGCCGGCCCCCGACCCGCCGGCCAGCCACGCGGATGTCGTCATGCCAGAAGTTGTGCCGTCGGCGAGCACTGGCCCGCCACGAACTCCTGACACCGGTCCGCCAGGCGCTCGCCAGCCGGTAAACGAAACTCGCCAGAAGCCGACACGAAATCCACAAGACTGGGGAAGTCAGCCATTTCGGCAACCTCCCGGGCAGTCCGCGAACAGCCGGGAGCGCCACGGATCACCCGCGGATCAAGCGGCAGACGTCACGGTACGTCGACGCTTCAGGGCCGGAGTACCCATCTGAATGGCCGCATGACTATGCGCTCATCCAACGCGCTATTCCGCCACGAGCGGTTGGCCTGCACGACTACCGGGCCGCAGTAGGACGATCTCGGCAGGCGTCGTACCCGTGGTTAGGCAATGCCCGCCGATCGGTCATGAGTCACGGCGCGGTATCTCTACTCGATCACGTTCAGCTCGACCTGCGCCTGGGCCGCGCATTTTCGACAACCCGCTGACTGGCACGCCGCTGGAAATCGCCGCGGCAATGCACAACTACGCCGAGCTCGGCGTAGAGCACATCATGTTTCAGTGCGAGCCGTACACCGCCGAGGCACGGGTCCGGCTGGCCGAGGCACTACGGCTCTATCGAGGCGGGCGCAGCAATAACATGGCCAGTGCTGCGGCCGCCAGCTGATCTTGACGGCTGTCGCAGCTCCGGGGCGGCTATCATCATCGGGCGCCCAGACCCAGGCGATCTGGGCGTAGCAGATAAGCGCCGCGCCCTCGGACTGGCCGTCGTCTTCGTGGCCCTACTGTGCGCACATGGAGCCGTATTCAGGGCCCTGATTCGCAGTGGTGGAAGTCTGGCACCGCTCCGACTGCCCTCCCACCGCCCTGACGAGCACCGAACGCTCCTAGCGCAGAACTTGCACCGCCGACAAAACAACGGCGGCATATGAGTGTGCCCGTCGTCGTGGACAGTTGCAGTTCCGCCGTCGACAGCGGCAAGCGGGCGGGTATTGGCTGGCGTTCTTTTGGCAGTGGCGACGCTCAGGTTTCCCTCGCCGGAGGGTCTTGCCCGGCGTTGGGTCACTGAGGCGAAAACGGGTTGAGTTCCCTGCCGGTGGGCCAGCAAGATTCCCGGCATGACAGACGGGCTGAGGTTGCCTGAGCTGTGCGTGCCGGCGGTGAGCCGCCAGCCAGCGCTGGTCCTCCGGCCCTGGCGCGCGGTGGACATGCCAGCACTGACCGTCGAGATGAGCCGCGATTACCTCCTTGGTGGCATGTGGTCAAGACCGGACGAACGCCCGTTCAGGACCGTGCTGCGCGGCGGCACGGAGCGGACCGGGCCGATGGGCAAGCGCGACGCGGCCCGGTGGCTCGCAAGCCAGGACCGCGGCTGGCTTGACGGTGACCGGCTGTGCTTCGCCGTACTCGAGACAGACGATGCCGGCGGCTGTGTCCTGGCGGGGAATGTCGGGCTGAAGAATCGCGACGAGACCGGCCGGATCGGCGAGCGCGAGACCGCCGAGATCGGCTACTGGACCGCGGCGGCGGCGCGCGGCCGCGGCGTAGCTCCGGCGGCGGTCAGGGCGGTAACCGACTGGGTCTTCGATGCGTTCGCTGGGACAGGCCTGCGGCAGATCATGCTCGTGCATGACGTTGACAACCCGGCGTCCTGCCGCGTCGCACAGAAGGCCGGGTACCCGTTCCGGGAGCTCAGCCCGGCGAATCCGCCGCACTGGTTCACCGACGGGCACATCCACATGCGGCTACGCGGCTGACCCAGGCCCCCCGGTCGGAGCCGCAGCGGCTTCGGCACGCGCTACCCGCACACCAAGAGCGGCAGAACAGGACGTTCGCGCCCAGCCCCGGAGATGCATAAACATACGGTCTGGCCGCCGAGCCGCTCGGCCGCAGTCAGGGTCCCCAACTGTGCGGGGACCTTGATAGCGCGCGCCGAGCCGCCAATCTGCCCGCAGTTCAGCGTGCGCGCATAGGTGGCTGTTTTGTGCTGGGTGCTTTGGCCGGAGTTACCTGCAGGTGGCATTTGCGGGACCGCAATCTTGATGAACCCTGGTGCCGATGGGAGCACGATCGTCTTAGGGCTGCGCCACTTCCCCAGGCCGGACCGTGGACCGGGGGTGCACTTCCGGCGAATGATCACGAGCGTTCAGCCAGCGGATTGAAGGTTAAGGCGGGCTGGGAATCGCGGCCATGGCGAAGTACTGGCAGCACGGGATATCGGATGCCCGTGTGCGGCCGGTGGCTGCCTGATAAGCCCATAGGTGGCCGTCTGGGCCCTGGTAGAACAGCCACGATCCGTCCGCAGACCAGGTGGTCATCGCGGTCGGGAGGACGGCGGAGGACGGGACTGCCGCGGGCTTTTGGTGCCGGGAGCCCAGGGGCAGCACGAGCAGGCGCGCCTGGCCGTGGCGGGCAGAGGTGACCGCCTCGGCGGCGATCATCGTGTCGCGGGGCGAGATGGCGTTGTCCATGCCGATGGGGTAGGTACCGCTGCGCACCCATCCGGCGGTGCCCTGCGGCGCGCGGAATGAGTCAAGCCTTCCGGTGACAACATCGAAGACTCTGAGCTCCGAGCACGCGTTGATTCCCTCGTGGTAGTTGCAGCCGGTGCCGTAGGCGACGAGGCGCGCGTCGGCCGCGAAACTGTCACTCCAATCGGGTGAGTACGGCAGGGGCCTGAGCGCGTGGCCGGGAATCCACAGTTGCAGGGTGCCGTCTGGGGGGCCTTCGAGCAGCAGGCCCCGTTCGGTTCCCTGGACCAGCCAGGTGTTCGCCGGGAGCGTGACGGCGGGCCCGGGCCGGCCGCCAGTGACCGGCGCGGACCGCACTACGCGGGCCGTCTCCCGCTGGTAGATGAGCCACACCTGGCCCGGTTCCGCCGACGGCGCGAAGAACTCGGTTGGCCCCAGCACCCGCGGCGTGCCTGTCAAGTCGGCGGCGATGGCCGTCGTGCCGTCCTGCCCGGAATAAACCAGCTGCCGGCCGACAGCGACCATGTACCGCGAAAAATCACCGGCGGTGATCCCCGGAACCTGGCGCAGAGCTAGGCGGCCGGTGTCCAGGTTGCCCAGGTAGGCCGGCGGGCCCCAGCCGGGCCCGAAGCCGGGATGGCCCACCGGCCACAGCAGCACGGTGGCGCCGATGCCCAGGCCTGCCGGGCCGGGCGGTGAGCGGTGACCTGAGCCGCTGGCCGCGCGGGCCGCCGCGCGGTGGCCGGTCCCGGTGGCAGCGGCGTACCCGCCCAGAGCGCCACCCAGCACGAGCACCGCCACGACGCCGGTAACGAGCTGGCGCCGACGATGACGCCGTCGTGCCTGCCTGATGACGGCCTGCGGGTCTTCACCTGCGCGCGGCGGGCGGGTGGCGCCGATGGTCTTCATGTCCGCTCTTAGCCCACCTGCTCGATGATCTCTACCAGCTCCTCGGGCCGGTAGCCGCAGCGCCGGGCCAGCAGCACCAGCTCGCGCGCCCTGGCCACGATGACGCTGCGCTGCGGGCCCTGGCCGGTCACGGTCACGCCGCGGCCGCGGCGGAACTCAACCAGCCCCTCGTCACGAAGCGCCCGCAGCGCCCGGAACACGGTGTTGGCGTTGACGCCCAGCACAGCCGCCAGGTCCCGGGCCGGCGGGAGCCGCTCGCCCGGACCGGCCTCGCCGTCACCGATCGCCCGGCGCAGCGCCGCCGCCACCTGTTCATGCAGCGGGACCGGACTGCGCGGGTCGACCGGTGTGATGGGGTTAGTGCTATTCACACTGGCATCATAACTCCGAGCCCGCGGAACAGCAGCAGGCGCAGCCTCCAGGCTGACCCGATGCCGCGCGTGCCCGTCACGCGCCAGGTCGAGCGGGCAAGCCACGCGCCAGGCGGTCACCAACCAAACCGCGACGGCCCCACTGACCTGGAACTCACCTGGGCGGAGGCGGCAGTCGCAGCCGCACCTGCCATCAGCGGAAAGGGCCGCGCACACGTGCGCCACAGGGCCGGGAAAGTGGGGCAGGTCCTTCCGGCCACCTCCATAACTGGAGGCTCTGCTCCATGCGGCGGGACCAAATCCAGCAACCGGGCACGCGCACCGAGTCGGCGTTCCGTGCGCTCTAAACGGGCACAACGATGCCCGGTGGTAGGTCGCTGCGCCCACCGATCGACGCCCCTTGGGTGCGAGTAGTCATGCGAATCGTCGCATGACCATGCACTGCGCCAACACACGCTATTCGGCATGCATGAGCGTGCGGCCGGCAGTCGGCGCAGGTTACTCTGCGGCCGGACGCGATGTACCCCGCCTTCAGGCGGCGTGCGGGGCTATTTCGACGATGAGGTGGGCGTCCAGGGCGGCGGAGATGCGGTCCAGCAGTGGGATGGTCGGGATGACGCCGCCTGCTTCGAGCCGGGACAGCGCGGGCTGGGTCATGCCCGCTCTGGCTGCAAGCTGTACCTGGGACAGGCCGAGGGCCAGGCGGCGTTCGCGGACGGCGCGGCCGAGAAGGCAGGCGCGCTCGGCCTCCGCCCGGCCCTGGCGGTACTCCTCGCTGCCGCGCCGCTGGGCCGCGAGGTCATCGCAGGAGGTGTGGGCGCTGGTCATATCTGGATGTCTCCCGGTCGAAGGTGTCGTGGGCAGGACCATGTTCGGATTCGCAGGTCTGCTGCGCTCGTAAGGAACGGGCTACCTCGGCTTGCTCGGAGCTGCGGGTCTTGCGGAACACGGTCAGCAAGATGATCCCGTCGGCCGGGCGCGAGCCAGCAGGCGATGAGGGGGCTGGCGGGCCAGCAGGTGGAACCGCAGCTCGCGGACCTCGCCGCCCCAGGTGCCTGGTGTAGGGCTCGCCGAGCGTCTCGGCGTTCTCGGCGAGCAGGCTGACGAGGAAGTCAGCGCACACGAAGTCCCTATCGCTCGGGTCTTCGAGCCAGGACCGGACCTCGGGTTCGACTTCGACATCGTACAGGCGGGGTCATGCATTTGAGGGTTATGTATCACGCGCTATAGGCAAGCTGGCCTGCTCCTGTGAGTAGCCGGCCCCAGCTCTGCTCTGAGAGCCAAACCGAGAGCCAACATCAGCAGGCGCCAGGCGTCGCCGGACGTCGCATGACGACGATTGCCGCAGGTCAGCTCGACATCCAGCGACCGCGAGCGTTGCTGGACGTCGTTCGGGTTGGCCTCCCGAGCAGTAGGCCGCAGGTTCGAGTCCTGCTCGGGGCGCCCACGAGTATCCCCAACTCAAGTGTGATCTCTGCGCTTGGCGGCTGAGATCCAAGTTGCCTGGTGATCAACTTCATCGGGGTCGGCCAGCCGGGCCGGGCGGAGTTGCACTGGCACGTGGGCCAGCTGGCAGCTGGCGATCAGCCGACCCGACAGAGGCCCGCTGGCGTGGCAGCAGCACGCTGAGGACCAGCCCGATCAGGGCGAACCCGAGAAGCAGCCCGGCCGATGCCGCGAACGGGTAGCCGGCGGCAGCCGCGACGAGGACCGAGCCGACCAGCGCGGTGCCCAGAGACGACCCGAGGTTCGACACGCTCCGCGACAGGCCGGAGATGTCGCCCTGGTCGGCCGCGCTGAAGGCGGACTGGACGATGTTCACCGACGAGGTCAACATGATGCCTACCCCGGCGCCGAACAGCAGCAGCCCCGGCACGAAGCTGAGGTCCCCGGAGGTCTTGCGGACCAGGCCGAGCAGCAGGCCCATGCCCGCTGCCGTCAATGCGAAGCCGAAGATGATCAGGGCACGCTGCGTGTGCCGCCGGGCCAGCCTGTCCGCCGCCGCGGCCGTGGCAAGCAGGCCGATGATGGCCGGGAGCAGCATCAGGCCGGTCTCGATGGCGTTGAAGTGCCGGACTTGCTGGAGGAACACCGACACGACGAAGAACGACCCCTGCAGCACCAGCCACTGGATGAGCTGGGTGCCCATGCCCAGGTTGGCTACCCGGCTGCCGAACATCCGCATCCGGATGAGGACGTCCCGGCCTTTCCTCTCGCCCGACCTGATGTGCAGGAAGAACCAGAGCAGGAACAGCGCGCCGATCGCCACCGAGATCCAGACCGGCGAGATCCAGCCCTTGGGGATTATGACGGTGCCGCCGATGGAGAAGTTCTTGCGCGCGCCGAGGAACCCGTACGTCCTGGAGATCAGGAGCCCGAGCACGACGAAGAACAGGCCCAGCGCCGACAAGATCGCGCCAGCGATGTCAAACCGCGGGCGCCGCCCGGACCGGGCCGGATCGATGATCTTGCGGGCCATGAAGATGATCCACAGCACGACCAGGACCTGCAGGCCGAACGAGGCCCGCCAGCTAATCCCGCTGGTGATCAGGCCTCCGATGAGCGGCCCGGCCGCGGCGCCCAAACCGCCCGCGCCGCTAACGATGCCGAAGTACCTGGCCCGCGACTTGATGTCGGGATAGGCCACCGTAACCAGGATGTAGATCGGCGGGATCATCAGAGCCGACCCGACGCCCTCGAAGACCGAGTAGCCGACAATGAGCACGCCAAGCACCGGAGCCGCCAGCGCGATCAGGGCCCCGGCCGCGTAGACCACCAACCCGATAACGAAGCACCGCTTGCGGCCCCAGATGTCGGTGAGCTTGCTACCTGGGATCATCAGTGACGCCATCACGAGCGTGAACAGCGTAATGGCCGTCTGCACGCCGATGACCGTGGTGCCGATGTCCGAGGCGATCGAGCTGATCGCCACGTTCATGTTCGTCGCCGCGTAACTGGCGATGAACTGCGCCAGCGCGAGCGGCAGGATCAGCGACCCAGACGACGCTGCAGGTCGAGCCTTCGCGCCAGCAGTAGCCTCCATCTCGCTAAAGTGCCCGGTCATGCATGGTCAGGCACCATGCTGGTGCCGCAAATTTCGGGCGTTGCCCTCGCTGGCGCATCGTTTCCAGGCTCGCGACCAGGCGACGCTCGCCGAGCTTGTCCAGCACGGATGCCCGCGGCCGGCTGCGCCCAGGACATGCTGGATGGCGGGCGATCGGACTTGTCCCACCCTTATTTTGCACTTTTGCGGGAGAGCCTTGAATGAGAGCGCAGCGGCGATAGCCGGACCGGCGCGGGCCTAACGGGCCACGCTGCTCGCGCGCCACTCGACGACCTGCCGCATGGATTGCCTCGCTCAGCTCGGGCGTGCCCGCCGGGGCAGCCGCCGGGCGTCTTCCGGAGGTGCTGCGCTGACTGCCTCGACCGTCTGATGACCTGGAACGCCCAGCGACGCGCCGAGCGCCTAGTCCCGGATTGGCAGCCGGGCCGGGCAGGACGCCGTCCTCTGCCGGCATCCCGAAGCGAGCAGGCCTCACCTGTCCTGGAAAACTGGCAATGTCAGGAAGTCGTGCCTTTACCGCTTGCGGGACCTCGGCCAGCCGGCTGGTGGCCGTTAGCCGGCTGGGTGCTTCGGGTGCCTGGAGAAACCCTGTGAGGCGTCAGGCCCGGCTGCCTCGCGCGAACCAGGGTATGCATGCCGTACGCAACTGCAGATGCCCTGTAGCTGACGGTGGTTCGGGCTAGGGGCCGGGCCGTCAGAGCCGCTCCGCCGGGGGAGGGACCAAAGGCTACAGCGACTTCGGCAGAAACAACTGCCCCGGCGAGGCCCAGGCTGATTCAAGCGGTGGCGTTTCTGGCTGTTCATGGTCGGCCTGGTCGTCATCCTGACCGGTCTGCCGTTCGGCTATGACCACGGCGTCATCTCCGGCGCCCTGCAATTCATCGCCAAGTCCTTTCATCTCAGCACGACGTTGCAGGAGGTGGTCACCAGCTGGGTGACGCTGGGGCGCTGATAGGCGCGCTGCTCGCCGGCGGCCTGGCTGACCGGCTCAGCCGCCTGCGAACCATGGTCATCGGCGGCGTGCTGTTCGCGGTCGGCGCGCTGGGCGACGGGATCGGCCGTCCGCTGGCGCAGCGGCTGCTGGCCGCCGGGGGGCGGGTGCTGGATGTGCCGGCCAAGCTGGCCGCCCGGGCTCGGGTGTTTGACACCGGGCAGCGCCGCAAGACCGATCCGGCGGATGCGCACGCGATCGTGATGGTCGCGCTGCGGGACAAGGGATTACGGGAGGTCAGCGCCGACCCGGAGCTGAGCGTGCTGCGGCTGTTGTGCGACCGCCGCGACGAGCTGTCCAAGGCCGTGGCGCAGGCGCTGAACCGGATGCACCGCTGTTCCCGGGTGCTGGTGCCCGGCGGCGCGCCGGTGAAGAAGTCCGCCGGCCGGTACAAGGCGCTGCTGGCGACCGTCCGACCCCGTGATGCGGCCGGGAAGATGCGCCGCCGGATGGCCGCCGAAGAACTCGCCGGCGTCGACCGGATCGACGCCCGGCTGAAAGCGATGAAGGCCGAGCTCAAGGACGCGGTGCTGGCCACCGGGTCAGCCCGATGGACATCCACGGCATCGGCCCCGCCAGAGCCGCGCGGATCCTCGCCGACGTCGGCGATGTCGCCCGCTTCCCCGACCACGGCCACTTCGTATCCTGGACCGGCACCGCGCCGATCGACGCCCCCAGCGGCCAGCACATCCGCCACTGCCTGTCACGTGCCGGCAAGCGCTGCCGCACTCTTGCAAGCCTCCCGGACGGCCTCTTGACAACCGGCGTCATAGAAGGGAGCCATGAGAGTGCGATCCGGCCTGTCGCGCCAGGTACCTGCGCCCCTGTGCTCTCTCGGCGCGCTCCGGGCAGCGGCAGCGGTGACAATAGCTCCGTGGATGAAGATCTGGAACATCGCCTTGACGCAGCGCGTCAGCGAGTCCGGGAGCTGGCCCGTCGTCTAGGGAAGGACACGATGCGAGCGTGGCGGCTAGCGCGGGAGGACCAGCTTGAGGCCGAGCGGGACCTGGCCGCGGCGCGCGGCGAGCCGTACGCGCGAGTCATCGATATCGGTCCGCGCTGGGACGTCGGCGCGCCGCTGCCGCACCTGATCAGCAACGGATCACGGGCCTTCATCGTGTGCCTGGCCAGCCAGCCAGACCGTGACTGGGACGGCACCTACGTCACAATGGTGTCGCCTGCCGACGCCAGTGCAGTTCCATTCGTGGTGATCGAGCTGTGGGGCTGCCAGAACATCCGCTTCGGCGGGCCGAACGACGAGGCCATGCACGGCCACCCGTTGCACGGCAAGGGACTGGTCGGCTACCAGGCACACGAGGTCTTCAACTCGGCCTGGATCGAGGACGCCATCAAGGTCAACTCGGTCCACCCCAGCCACTCCGATTTGCCGTTCCGGAAACTGCACCACTACGCGCTTCTGTTCCACGACGAAATGCTCGAAGCGCTAGCCAGCGGCATCACTGCCCAGCTGGTAAGCGGAACGATTCGAGGAATCCTGCAGCACCTGACAGGCAGTCTCATCGACCAGCCCTCCCGTCGGGCAGGAACCTAGCAAGAGCCAAACACGGCGGCATGTCCGCATGTTGCCACCATCAAACGTGCGC
>JASHSZ010000073.1 GCA_030040815.1 Streptosporangiaceae bacterium | reverse complement strand
CGCAGCTGGTACCGGAGCGGGCAGATCCCGTCCCGGATGGTCGAGGGGCCGCACGGACCTCAGCGCCTGGTGCCGCTCGCGCTGGTCGCGGCTCGAGCAGAGGCGTCCCCCCGGCTGCGGCGGGCCGCCGAGCGCCAGCTCGCCGACCAGGCGCAGCTCGAGATTCTGCGGCATCGAGTCGACCAGCTGGAGCTGCGACTCAGCGCGCTCGAACACCGGGAGTCGGCTCAGCCCGACGACGACTAAACGGGCTGGCGTGGTCGCGGCTGACCGGGTCAGCCGTCGGCCCGGTCAGCGGGAGCCCCGCAGGCGTGCTGCCGTCGCTGATGGTTACCTCCTGAACCAGCCGCAGCAGGGCTCTCCGGCCGGGCCGACGGCTGCGACAACTATTGTCCTTTGAATGGCGCAGGTCCCGCCCGAGCTCGGCGACAATCCCGACCGGCTCCGGTGGAACGCCCGCTACACCAGTGCCGGGTACACGGCATCCTTCATGCCGCATCCGCTGGCGGAGCTGGCCCTGGCAATGCCGCCGCCCGACGGGCCGGTGCTCGAGCTCGCGGCCGGGCCGTCCGGCAGCGCGCTGCTGGCCGCCGAGCGCGGCCGCCACGTGACCGCCATCGATGCTTCCGACGTGGCACTCAGCCTGCTAGCGGCGCAGGCGCGGCGGCGCCACCTCGAGCAGCTCATTGCGACCGTGCAGGCGGATCTGACCACGTGGCAGCCGCCGCCGGGCGTGTACGCGCTGGTGCTGTGCACGGGCTACTGGGACCGTGCTGTGTTCGCGGTTGCGGCAGGCTTGGTGGCGCCTGGTGGCCTGATCGCCTGGGAGGCGCTGACCAGGGCGGCCCGGCGGGCGCACCCGAGTCTCCCGGCGGAGTGGTGCCTGGCGCCCGGCGAGCCGGAGAGCCTGCTGCCGCCCGGCTTCGAGGTGGTAAGCCGGCTGGACCCTGGCGCGGAGGCCACCGTGCGGCGACGGCTACTCGCCTGCCGCGTTAAGAGTTCGGCCAGCCGGCCCGATGAGTCGCACTGATCACCGGCCAGCCGAGGACGTCAGCGCGGCCGCGATGGCCGTGCCGAGCGCGCGGGCGACGGGAGGCGGGAACGCGTTGCCGACCTGGCGGTACGCGGCGGTCTTGCGTCCGGCGAACTGCCAGCTGTCCGGAAAGCCCTGCAGCCTGGCCGCCATCCGCACGGTCAGCTTCGGTGGTCGGCTGACCGGGTGGTCTGGGCCTGGCGGTCCGTCGGCGAGGCCGAGCCCGTCCACGCCGAGCTCGCGCCACGCTGCCCGGGCCCGCGTCGGGCCGAGGTCGGGGCCGCCGTGCTTCTTGCTGCCGCCGACAATGGTGGGCGCGATCCGGTCCGCTCGCGCAGCCCAGTCCGCGGCGCCCGGCCACCCAGCCGCCGCCATCAGGTCGGCCAGCGTGACACCAACCGTCGGCGGCGGCCCGGGCTGCGGTTCCGGCCAGCGGAAGCCCGCCGCCGCCGACTGCACCAGCGCGATCAGCACGAACCGGGGCCGCAACTGCGGGACTCCGTGCTCGCTCGCGTTGACCGGCTCCCACCAGGACTGGTAGCCGAGCTGCGCCAGCCGGGCCCGGACCTGCTCGCGATAGCAGCCAAACCGGCGCGTGCTGAGGCCGCGGACGTTTTCCAGCAAGACGGCACGCGGGCGGACCTCCGCCACCAGGCGCAGTGCCTGCGGAAACAGATCGCGCTCGTCGCAGCCGCCCAGCTGCCGGCCGGCGACTGAGAATGGCGGGCACGGCACGCCCCCAGCCAGCAGGTCGGCGCCAGCGAAGGCGCGCCCATCGACGTTCGCCACGTCATCCTCGACGATCTTCCAGTCATCGCCGCGATTGGCCCGTAACGTGGCACACGCGTCGGCGTCGAGCTCGACCGCCGCCGCGTGGCGGAAGCCGGCCTCTTCGAGGCCGAGCCCCTGGCCGCCAGCGCCCGCGCATATCTCGATCACGGACAGCTCACGCACGCGTCCTCCCGGCCCGGCACTGGGCCGATTCTGCCCGTCCGATCCAGCCGCGCGACGTTCCCACGCCGGGCGCTTGCCCCGCCGCCGTCGGGTGTGCGAAAATCCGGTCGGCCTCGGGCCATTCGTGCCGAGAAGGCCGTGCCCGGCGTCAGTCCTCGTGCCCGAATGCCTCGCGCAGCTTGGCCTCTTGGTCTGCCGACAGGTTCGTGCTGATCAGCTCGGCCTGACTGTCCTTGAACTCGGCCGCGACGCGGTCCATGACTGCGTCCGAGCTGAGCAGGAACAGGGCAGAGGTGCCGGGCGTCACCTTCTGCCGGACGCTGTCGATGAATGCATCGCTGATGCCGACGTCGGCCAGCGAGCCGAACAGCGCGCCGGCAGCGGCGCCGATGGCCAGGCCCAGAATCGGAACGAAGAAGATCAGGCCGAACAACAGCCCCCAGAAGCCACCGCCGAGCGCGCCGGCCTTCTTCGCCGAGTGCATCTCACGAGTTCTCGGCTTGCTGCGCCCGACCTCCCAGCTCACCACTGCAGCGTCCTGCACCTGGATCAGGGCTTCGCTCTGCAGCTTCTCCAGAGTCGCCAGGGCGTCGTCGGCCCCGTACGGCGACGAGAACTTCCAGGCCGTGAGTGTTGCCATGTGTGATCCCCCGATCCGGTAGTCAGCCAGGAAGGGCCAGCCGCCTGGCTTGGCTGAGTGACTACAACGATCTGGCGCGGCTGGCCACGGCGTCATCACCCGCTCTGGGTGATGCGGGCCTATCCGGACTGCCTGATCGGACTCGGGGAAGGCCGACTGGACGACGTTGACCGAGGAGGTCAGCATCATCCCTAGGCCAGCGCCGAGTATCAGCAGGCCTGGAATCCAGCTGAAGATGCCGGTGTCGGAGCGGACTAGCCCCAGCAGGAGGCCCGTGCCGACGACGCTGCGGCGAAACCTGCGATGATCAGCGCCCGCTGGCTGTGCCGACGCGCAAGCCGGTCGGCAGCGGCGGAGGTCACCAGTGTCCCGACGATCGCCGGGGTCAGCATCGAGCCAGTCTGGATGGCGTTGTCGTGCTTGATCTCCTGCAGATACTCGGAGATCACGAAGAACGCGCCCTGCATCGTCAGCCACTGGACGAGCTGGGTACCCGGCCCGAGGTTGGCGGCCCGGTTGAGGAACAGCCGGAGCCGGATCAGCACGTCGCTCGCGCGGCGCTCGGCGAACCTG
>JASHSZ010000578.1 GCA_030040815.1 Streptosporangiaceae bacterium | reverse complement strand
CCGTCCGCGCCGAGCAGCTGCCTGCTCCAGCCCGACAGCAGCGCGATCTTGTCCGCGACGCCGACCGCGAACGGGTCCACCTGGTAGGCCGACAGCCAGGTCACATCGCCGTGCGCCGGCTCGTCGGCGAGCTCGATTCGCTCGGTGTTGATGGCGGCCGCGACCTTCGCCACGTCGACGGCCTCGGCCGCAGCTCGCGCCGCGGCCTCGGTCGTCAAGTCGACGGCCGAGGCGAACCCCCACGTCCCGTCCACCACGACGCGCACGGCGAGGCCGAGGTCGTCACTGTCGAACTGGGTCTCCAGGCTGCCGTCAGACAACCCGATCTGCTGGCCCCTGATGCGCTCGGCACGGAAGTCCGCATGCTGGGCGCCCAGCTGGGCGGCCCGCTGCAGGGCCGCATCAGCGAGCTGCGGCAACGGGTAGGCGGTGAACTCCGGGTCTATCTCAGTGTGGTCCACGAGTCGCCAACCTATCCCAGGCCGCGACCGCGGCCCGGCCCGACCGGTACAGTGCCTGCGACCCCGAGTGCGGGGTGGCGGGGTGTGAGCGGGACTAGGGCAGTGAGGGGAGGCGCACATGGGCCGGTCTGTACTCGTCACCGGCGGCAACCGCGGCATCGGTCTCGCGATCGCGCGGCGGCTGGCCGCGGGCGGCGACGACGTGACCGTTACCTCGCGGTCCGGCGCGCCGGTCGACGGCCTCACGGTCGCGGCCTGCGACGTGACAGACGCCGCGCAGGTGGACGCCGCGTTCAAGGTTGCCGAGGAGGCGCACGGGCCGGTTGAGGTCGTGGTGGCTAATGCCGGCATCACGAAGGACCAGCTGCTGGCGCTGATGTCCGAGGACGACTTCGCCGACGTCGTGAACACGAACCTGACCGGCGCGTACCGGGTAGCCAAGCGCGCGGTGCGCGGCATGATCCGGCTGCGGCGGGGCCGGATCATTCTCATCTCCTCCGTCGTCGGGCTGCTCGGCTCGGCCGGGCAGTCGAACTACGCGGCCTCCAAGGCCGGCCTGGTCGGGTTCGCCCGGTCGCTGGCCCGCGAGCTAGCCAGCCGCAGCATCACCGTCAACGTGGTCGCGCCCGGCTTCGTCGGCACCGACATGACCGCGGTGCTGACCGACCAGCAGAAGCAGGCGATCCTTGCGAACGTGCCGCTCGGCCGGTACGCGTCGCCCGACGAGGTGGCAGCGGCGGTGGCCTTTCTGGCCGGGCCGGACGCCGGATACATCACCGGCGCCGTGCTGCCCGTTGATGGCGGCCTCGGCATGGGCCACTGACGGCTCCGTTCCCTCGATAGCGGGAGGCAGGCGAGATGGGGATCCTGGCGGGCAAGCGGATTCTGGTGACGGGCGTGCTCACCGAGGCGTCGATCGCGTTCCACGTGGCGCGGATCGCCCAGCAGGAAGGCGCGACGGTGGTGCTGACCGGCTTTGGCCGGCTGAGCCTGGTCGAGCGGATCGCGAGACGGCTGCCGGACCCGCCGCCGGTGGTCGAGCTCGATGTCACCGACGACGGCCAGCTCGCGTCGCTGGCCGAGCGGGTGGCGGCGCACGTGGACGGCCTCGACGGCGTGGTGCACAGCATCGGCAACGCGCCTGCCAGCGCGCTCGGTGGCAACTTCGTCAACACAGCGTGGCCTGACGTCGCGCTCGCCCTGCACGTCTCGGCGTACTCGCTGAAGTCGCTCGCCATGGCCGCGCTGCCGCTGATGCAGACGGGTGGCGCGATCGTCGGGATGGACTTCGACGCCAGCGTGGCCTGGCCCGCGTACGACTGGATGGGCGTGGCCAAGGCCGCGCTGGAGTCGACCGCGCGCTACCTCGCCCGCGACCTCGGCCCGCGCGGTATCCGGGTCAATCTCATGTCGGCGGGCCCGATCAAGACCATGGCCGCCAGGAGCATCCCCGGCTTCGACCAGTTCGAGGGAATGTGGTCGCAGCGCGCGCCGCTCGGCTGGGACCTGAGTAACGCCGAGCCGGCCGCGCGCGGCTGCGTGGCGCTGCTGTCGGACTGGTTCCCCGCTACGACCGGAGAGATCGTGCACGTGGACGGCGGCGCACACGCCATGGGCGCGTAACCAGGGGGGAACGACGGCCGTGCAGGCGGTGCCACTCGCCTGGCCGCGGTTCGGTCCGCAAGCCCCTTGCCGCTGTCACGGTGCGACCTGATAATCCAGATGTGGGTGCGCCCAGGGATCCGGGCGTCCGGATCTCGGACGCCGACCGGGATCAGGTGCTGGCCAGGCTCAGGGAGAGCTACGCCGACGGCAGGCTGACGCACGACACCTTCCTGGTCCGAGCCGACGCAGCGCTGCACGCGCGATTCGGTGCCGACCTGCGCGGCCTGGTCGCCGATTTGCCGTCGCCGCGGCGGCTGGGCGCGGAGGCGGCGGCAGCCTGCCGACGAGCGTTCCGGTCGGCCGGACGCAGGCTGCGCGGCTGGCCCCCGGTGCTGCGGCTTCCGTCCGGCGCGCAGCACCGGTTCACCATCGGCCGGGAGCTGGCGTGCGATATGACGCTCGCCGACGAGACCGTGTCGCGATGGCACGCCAGCCTGCAGTGGGACGGCTGCGGCTGGCTGCTGGCAGACCTCGGCTCTACGAACGGGACCCGGCTGAACGGCTGGCGGGTCACGAGCCCGAGCCGGGTTGGCGCGGGTGACCAGGTGTCGTTCGGTGCCGTGACATTCGTGCTGGCGGACCGCCCGCGGTGAACTGAGATGAGGTCCGCCCGCTGACCGGTCGCGGGGTTGCCGGCCGGTGTCGCGTGTTGCTGCCATACAGTCGAGAAATGACCGTGGTTCTGATCGTGCGGCATGGCCTGACGTCGTCGACGGGCAAGGCGCTGACTGGCTGGCTGCCCGGCATCTCGCTCGATGACCGCGGCCGGGCGCAGGCGGTCGCGGTCGCGGCCCGGCTGGCGCAGGTGCCACTCGCCGCTATCGTCAGCAGCCCGCTGGACCGCTGCGTGCAGACGGCTTCGATCATCGCCGCGGGCCACGGCAGCCCGGCAGCCGCGACCGGCAGAACCGAGGCTGACGCCGCCAGCGAGCCTGGGCCGGGCGGCCTCGCCAGCGCGAACGGTCAGGTAACCGGCGGGTCCGATCCGATCGCCGTGCAGCTGGACGAGCGCCTCGGGGAGTGCCGATACGGGGACTGGACCGGCCGGCCGCTGCGCAAGCTAGCCCGCGACCCGCTCTGGCGGGTCGTGCAGGCGCACCCGAGCGCGGTACGCTTCCCCGGCCCGGAGGGGGAGACGATGACCGGGATGCAGCAGCGGGCGGTGGCGGCCGTGCGTGACTGGAATGCCCGGCTCGGTCCCGGCGCGGCCTATCTGGTGTGCTCGCACGGTGACATCATCAAGGCGATCCTGGCGGACGCCCTCGGCATGCACCTGGACATGTCACAGCGGATCCAGGTCGATCCCTGCTCGCTGAGCGTGATCAGGTACACGCCGCTGCGCCCGTTCGTGCTGGCGATGAACGACACCGGCGCGGACGCGACGGCGCTCGCTTCCTACGTCAGGCCGCCCGTTGCGGCCAGGCCCGCAGCGCAGGCCGAAGCTCGGGTCGGCGGCGGGGCGGGCGGCTAGCTCGTGATCATGCGGGCAGGCGTCGTCGCCGGTAGCCTGGGACTCGGGCTGCCTCGGCGCGGCAGGGCGAGCGCGGGAGGATAGGGGTCATGCCGGTCTACACGTACGACCCGCCGGAGCGATTCATCGCGGGCACTGTCGGCCAGCCCGGGGAGCGGACGTTCTACCTGCAGGCCGCTGTCGGCAGCCGGGTCACTAGCGTTGTGCTGGAGAAGGGGCAGGTAAGCCAGCTCGCCGAACGGCTGGACGAGCTGCTCGACGAGGTGGCCAGGCGCACTGGCGTGGCGTCGGCGGCGCGCACGGCTGCCGAGATCGACGATGGGCCGCTCGACCTGCCGCTGACCGAGGACTTCCGGGTCGGCGCCATCGCGCTGGCCTGGGACCACGACGGCGAGCGCGTCATCATCGAGGCGCAGGAGGAGAGCGAGGAACCGCTCGAGCCGCTCGCCGAGGACGTACCGGACGACGGGCCAGCGGTGCTGCGGGTCCGCATCACCGCCGAGGCGGCCCGCGCCTTCTCCCGGCGCGCGATCCAGATCGTGCGGGCCGGACGGCCCCCTTGCGAGCTGTGCGGGCTACCAGTCGACCCGGCAGGCCATATCTGCCCGCGGCAGAACGGCCACCGGGTCGGCCGTGGCTGAGACGGCGGCCGGCTCGCCGGAGAGCGTCAGCGCCGGTGCGCCGCAGCGGTTGGCCGTCGACGAGGCTGCCAGCCTCGACCTGCTGACCACGGGCGACCTCGCGGTCGCGGGCCGGCTGGTCGGCGCGTCCAACGCGACGCTGTACTGCACCATCACGGCTGACGGCAGGCAGGCGGCGTGCGTTTACAAGCCGGTGGCCGGCGAGCGGCCGCTCTGGGACTTTCCGGACGGCACGCTGGCGGGCCGCGAACTCGCCGCGTACCTGGTGTCGCACGCGGCAGGCTGGGACGTGGTACCGCCGACTGTCTACCGGGACGGGCCGTTCGGCCCCGGCATGTGCCAGCTGTGGATCGACGCCGACGAGTCCGTCGACCTGGTCGAGCTCGCGCGCAGCGGCGACGATCCGCGGCTTCGGCAGATGGCGGTATTCGACGCCGTGGTCAACAACGCCGACCGGAAGATCGGCCACCTGCTGCCGACACCGGCAGGCCACCTGTACGGCTGCGATCACGGCGTCTGCTTCGGGGACGAGTACAAGCTGCGGACCGTGCTGTGGCAGTGGCGCGGGAAGAAGCTGACCCCGGCGGCGCTCGCTGCGCTCCGAACCTCACACGAGCTGCTCACCACCGGCGGGCTGGCGGAGCAGATGGGTCAGTGGCTGACGCGGGCCGAGATCGCGGCCACCAGACGGCGAGTCGAGCTATTGCTGGCGCGCAGGGTGCACCCGTTGCCGCCGACCGACTGGCCGGCGGTGCCCTGGCCGCCGGTCTAGCCGAATACCAGTCGCGGCGGGCCGCCCGGCAGCGGCGCCGGACGTTCAGCCGGGCGAGCCGTCACCGGCCGCCGTGGTCGCCGCGCCGCCGCAGGTACCGCTCGAACTCCCTGGCGATCGCGTCACCGCTCGCTTCCGGCAAGTCGGTGGCGTCCTTGGCCTCCTCGAGGGTGCGCACGTACTCGGCCACGTCGCTGTCCTGCTCCGCGAGTTCGTCCACGCCTCGCTCCCACGCCCTGGCCTCGGCGGGCAGGTCCTGCAGCGGCACGGGGATGTCGAGAATGTCCTCGACGCTGCGCAGCAAGGCGAGCGTTGCCTTCGGGCTCGGCGGCTGGGCCACGTAGTGCGGCACCGCGGCCCACAGCGACACCGAGGGGACCCCGGCCGCCGTGCACGCATGCTGCAGGACGCCCACGATCCCGGTCGGTCCCTTGTAGTCCACCGACTCCACGTGCAGCGCAGCCGCGATCTCAGGGCCCGAGGTCGCCGCGGTGACCTGCAAGGGCCGGGTGTGCGGCGAGTCCGCCAGCAGCGCTCCGAGCAGGATCACGAGCTCCACGTTCAGCTCGGTGAAGGCGGTCACCAGCTCAGCGGTGAAACCCTGCCAGCGCATGTTGGGCTCGATGCCCTGCACCAGGATCAGGTCGCGGTCGACGTCAGGCGGCCTGGCCAGGGTGAGACGTGTTGTCGGCCAGACGAGCTCAGTCGCCTTGCCGTCGGCGACCTCGATCACCGGCCTGGTGACCTGAAAGTCGTAATAGTCCTCGGGGTCTATCTCCCCGATGACCTTGGCATCCCAGGCCGAGCTCAGCTGGTTGACCGCGCTGCTCGCGGCCTCACCAGCGTCATTCCAGCCCTCGAAGGCAGCGATCAGCGCGGGCGAGGTGAGCTTGCCAACAGAGTCCAGCTCGATAGCCGGCCACCTCCCTCGTCGTCCGCATGACGGCACCCGGCCGGGGACCTGTCACCGTTAAGACTACGTTCTGTGGCCAGCGGATGAAGAAAAGGTCGGCTCGCCGAAGCCGCCGTGCCAGATCCCTAGAATGGGTGCATCATGTCGCAATCCGGACAGGTACCTGTGCGCCCCGGCGTCGCCGGGCACCCGGCGCCGGGCCAGCTCGCAGCCGTGACGTTCGACATGGACGGACTGCTGGTGGACTCCGAGCCGCTGTGGTTCCTGGCGGAGAGCGCCGTGATGGCGCGGCTCGGCGCCGACTGGGGGCCGGCCGACCAGCATGCCCTGGTCGGAGGCTCGCTGGAGGCCAGCGTCGACTACCTGATCGCGAGGGCCCCCGAGCCTGCCGAGCCTGCGGTCGTCCGGCGCTGGCTGATCGAGACGATGGTGGACCTCGTGCGCACGCGACCGCTGACCGTGCTGCCGGGCACGGCGAACCTGGTCAGCGAGGTGCAGGCGGCTGCCCTGCCCTACGCGCTCGTGACCTCCTCCGTGCCCGCCGTGGTCGACGCGGTGCTGGGGCGGCTAGACGTCCGGTTCGACGTGATCATCAGCGGCGCCGACGTGACGCACGCCAAGCCCGATCCGGAGGGCTACCGGCTGGCCGCGGCCAAGCTCGGCGTCGACCCTTGGCGGTGCATCGCGCTCGAAGACTCGCCGAATGGTGTCGTTGCCGCCGAGGCAGCGGGCTTCCGCGTGGTCGCTGTGCCCAGCATCGTGCCGGTGCCCGCCCGGCCCGGTCGGGTCGTGCTCGGCACGCTGGCAGGCGTGACGCTGGCGGAACTGGGCGCGCGCACGGGTCTGACGGCCTGACCACGCCGACCAGCCAGGCGTTTCGCGCTTACCGGCTGAAGTTCGCACATCGCGCGGGCGTGTGCCCCGTCGATATGTGCGATAATTCAAGTGATCACGCCTAGGCCGCGCGAAGACGCGGCTTCGAGGGGAGGCGACGGTGCACAGCTGGCTGAGCTTCGTGGATGGCAGCTTCGCCGGCCCGATTTTCGTGGCCGTCACTATCGCAGGGCTTGTGCTGAGCGGGCTCACCTGGCGGCGGAAGGGTGCCCGCAGCGGGATTCGAGGTGTTGCCTGGTCGCTGCTGCCTGCGGGGGCCTGGCTCACGCACTCACTGGGGCTGGTCGGCCGGGTCGTGTCGGCGGTCGTGGTGTTCGCCACGGGCTTCGTGCTCTCCCCGGAGGCTTGGCTCGGTGTCATCCTGGTCGGCGTGTCCGCGCTGCTCTTCCTCGTGTCCGGCGGGATCCCGATGATCGGGGGACGCCGCCGTCGCAAGAAGGCGGTCGACGGCAAGGCTGGCCGGTCCGGTAGCGAGTCGCCTGCTTCGCTGCCCGCGCCTTTGGACCAGGCCGTTTCACCGACCGGTGACGATGACCTGGCAGACGTGCGCGACATCCTCAAGAGGCACGGCATCAGCTAACCGGCCGACCCGTCGTTGACCGGCCGACTGCGCGCTGACCGGTTAAGGCTGGGTTCCTGCCGTCAGTCAGGGTGACGGGCGGGATTCCCGGCCGGTAGTTCCCGTTGCTGCTCGCCGCTGCGCGGCCTTCTCACGCTGCCTGGACGCTCGCTGGGTCGCGGCCTGATCGTCATTCGGTCACAATCCAGCTACGACCGATTCGTTCTTCTTGGCGCCAAACGCGAACCTTGGCATCCTCCAACAAAGAGTGTTGTGGGGGGGCCATCATCGTGCCCGTTTCGCCGGGCACCGGTGGCCGATTGAGTCAGAACTTTGTGACGGCTCTGCTCCAAGACGCG
>JASHSZ010000577.1 GCA_030040815.1 Streptosporangiaceae bacterium | reverse complement strand
TACCTGGAGGCGCGGACGTCGGCCAGCCGAATCGCACGGTCCGGACTGGACGCAGCACTGGGAGTACACCGGCTGGATGCGCTGATCGCGCTGACCGGACACCCTGCCTGGCTGACCGACCACGTGCTCGGCGACTATCACACCTGGGCCACCTCGAGCCCGGCTGCAGTGTCGGGCTATCCCTCGATTACCGTGCCGGCCGGCCTGGTCTGCGGGCTGCCCGTTGGCCTGTCCTTCATCGGACCAGCATGGAGCGAGCCCCGGCTGATCGCGCTGGCCCATGCCTTCGAGGTGGCCCGTTCCGGGGGTCGTGGCTGACCCCTCCGGGGATCGTGGTTGACCCCTCAGGCGGTGCCGACCGGCTCCGGGGATCGTGGTTGAGCCCTCGGGGTTTCGTGGCTGACCCCTACGGCGGTGCCGACGTGCTCCGGGGTCGTGGGGAGCCCTGCGGGGGGTCGTGGCTGACCCCTCCGGCGGTGGCCGACCGGCTCCGGGGGAGAGGCTAGCCGTTCCCTGGTCGTGGGTGTTCTCTTCCCTTGGTGGTGGGTCTTGCGGGCCCTGGCTGGCCAGGCCAGCGCCCAAATCGGCCGTCAGGCAGCGATAATCTGGCGCCCATGGATTCGTGGCCCGCTCCTGACGTACCTGACCTGCCCGGATCGGGCCCCGAGCCGGTCATTTGGGACACAGCGAGCCGTTCGCTCGTGATTGCCGCTCCCGGCAGCACGGCCACGCTCTACGCCTGTGGCATCACGCCGTACGACGCCACGCACGTCGGTCACGCGGCCACCTACCTCTCCTGGGACTTGCTCGTGCGGACCTGGCTTGACGCCGGCAAGAGGGTTATCTACGCGCAGAACGTCACCGACGTCGATGACCCACTGCTCGAGCGGGCGGACCGCGACGGCGAGGACTGGCGTGCGCTCGCCGATCGGGAGATAGCGCTGTTCCGGTCGGACATGGCCGCCCTGCGGGTGCTGCCGCCGTCGCACTTCATCGGCGCGGTGGAGGCACTGCCGCTGATCCGGGACTTGAGCGGGCGGCTCAGCAAGCGTGGCGCGCTGTATGAACTCGATGATGACGTGTACTTCTCGCGAGCGGCCGACACCGCGTTTGGTTCGGTATCGGGCCTGGACAGCGACGCCATGGTGCGGCTGTGCGTCGAGAACGGCGGCGATCCGGCCCGGCCAGGGAAGAAGGATCCCGTCGACCCCATGGTCTGGCTCGGTCGTCGGCCAGGCGAGCCGTCCTGGCCATCACAGTTCGGCGAGGGCAGACCCGGCTGGCATGTTGAGTGCGCCGCGATCGCCACGCACTACCTCGGCGTCACGTTCGACGTTCAGGCCGGCGGCCGGGATCTGATCTTCCCGCATCACGAGATGAGCGCCGCCCATGCACGCGTGGCACTGGACGGAGCGGGCGAGCCGCCGTTCGCGCGGCGGTACGCGCACTCGGCACTGGTCCGCCTTGACGGCGAGAAGATGTCCAAGTCGCGGGGCAACCTGGTCTTCGTATCCGAATTGCTGGCGACCGGTCACGACCCGATGGCTATCAGACTGGCCATCATCGCCCACCCGTACCGGCCCGACTGGGACTGGACCCCGAAGTCGCTGTCGGCTGCCGCTGCCCGACTGGCAGCCTGGCGGGCGGCCGTCGAGGCTGCTGGGCCGACAGGAGCGCTGTCCTGGCCCGCCGCCCAGGCCGTGACGGGCGCGGCCGGTTCAGCTGCTCCTCCGGCGGCCGGCGCTGATGCGGCGGTTAGCGATGCCGCGGGGGCTGCGACGCTGGCGGCGATCCGGGAGCGGCTGGCCGACGACCTCGACGCGCGCGGTGCGATCGAGGCTGTAGACGAGTGGGCCGCTGCCGCAGCCGCCGGCCGCGCTGCCGGCTCCGGTGCCCTGATCCGGGACGCGGTCGACGCGCTGCTGGGCATCGCACTGTGACCTGACCGGTTTGGTTCCCAGTACGACGGACCGGTCAGGACGGGGGTTGACGACCAGCACGGGGCTGCAAACCAGCTAGCGGCCTGCCGCCGCCATGCCAAAGCGGCTGGTGCATCGTCGCCGAGCTCTTCGATGACGACTGGTTCGCCACCAACGGCAAGCACCTGACGCGCGACCGCAACACGTCAGCCGATGGTTCTTACGGTTCGGGTGACACTGGTGCTAAGTCGCCGTGGCCTTCGGTGTGATGCTGGCGCATGAGCCTTACCAAGGTGATCGCAAAGAAGGTAGAGAACGCGGACATCAGTATCGCTGCGGCCACGGTCAATATTGTGCGCTTGACGGGCGCGGCCATAGCAGAGCCTCCTCGACCGACTGCTAGTCAGATCATGAGCACGGCGGAACGAGCACAGGTCGAGTCGTTTGCCATCGGTGTGCAGGACCTGTGTCCTGGCTCAGACGGGGTAAGGATCACCGCTTGTCTGGTAGGCGCGCCCGCTGGGTAGTCGCCAGGTCATGACGCCGGGCTGGTGCTGGGCTAAGTGCCAGCCCGGCGCCTGCTTCGCGCGATGATGTCGGCGGCAAAGCGGACTGCCGTTGCATTCGCAGGTCGGGCCCCAGGGGTGTCCCAGTTGCACCATAAGCTTCGGTCCAGCCAGGAACTTGCTGGCCTGGGGTCAGCCGCCCGGCAGCCAGGTGCGTCGGTCGCTACACGAATCCCATTCCGGAATCGCTGCTGTAGCTTTTTCCTTCGCTTCCCGTGCGGTAATTAACCGCGCTCCGAGCGCTATCGCTCGATCCTGCTCGCCCATCGTGACTGGGTAGCGCACAGCCTCTGGCTTCTGCTTCGGCTGGTCGTGCGTACGTCAGTACGGATCGCCTGTGGTGGTGTGCTGGGTAGCCGCCAGGTCATCACGCCAGAGTGGTCCTGCGGCTAGGTGCAAGCCCGTTGAAGCGCTGACCGCCGTCGCGCGACTGCCTTCGGAGAAGGCACTTCGAGCTGCTTCGACGTTGTGCCTCCAATTGCCTCATGCGGCGTACCCTGCACGGTTATGGTGTCCGCATGAAATTTGGGGCGGCCCTTGGGTTTGGGGCGGGTAACGTCTCAGTTCTCCGGGGGCGGCGCATCATGCCCGTTGTTCTGGTGGGCGCAGCCGTCGCCCTGGCAGCTGGCTGCTCGTGGATCCAGCCATCGAATCAAGTGCTGGCAAAGCAGGGAGAGTCCGCCGGGACCAGTTCCTCGCCCACGGCTCCCGCGCTACCAGCCTGGGCGGAAGCGCTGGGAGCAGGCGTCGTGGTTACGGCGCCGGCTGCAGCCGTGCCCGGCTATGACTCGCCTGGCGCGGCGGTGCAGGGTGAGGAGCGTGCGACGAGAGCACAGGCATGCGCGTACTTTCCCCCGTCCGATCAGGCCAGCTGCCGCGCACTAGTGGCTGAAGCCCCCGCCGACCCGAGTCCGGGGACCGTACAGAATTTCGCGCTGGGCTACGTGGCCGTGGATGGGAACGAAGCGCTCGTGGGCACCACAGGCAGCTACTGCGCGCCCGATATGACGCCGGTTTGCAGCTCTAACAATGATCCAGCGGCCATTTTCTCCCAGGCGAAACCGTTCCGGGAGTTGTGGGCGGAATCGGTCGCTGCCGACCGTTCGACAACGAATAGCTATTCGCTATCTCCCTGCGTCAAGGTCGGCGGCAAGTGGTACAACCTCTATCCCTTTGCAGGCGGCAACACCTGAGCCGTCGGTAAGCCAACCGACAACGCTACGTCGGGTAAGGCTCACCGACCGTGTGATAGCTCCGGCCGCTCGGCAATCGCCATGTCATGTGGCCGGGCTGGTCCTGGCTCAGCTGCCAGCGCGGCGCCTGCTTAGCTCGGTGGTGCCGTCTGCAGAGCGGCGCGCCGTTGCATTCGCAGGTGGGTCCGCCGCTTTCGAAGGCCAGCGTGTGGTCGATGTCGCAAGTGACCGCGGGGCGGCGGCAGCCGGGTGCGGCGCAGGTCCGCTGCCTCACCTCGATCAGGTGGCGCAGCGGGGCCGGCCAGACGTAGCCGGGCGTCTGGCGGGCGTGGCGGCAGGTCCCGGTTTCCAGGAGCTGGAGCTTGTCTCGCAATCCCGCCACCCAGGTGATCAGCGGCTGCCCGGCAGCAGGCCCGCGCCGCCCGGCGCAGGCGTGCCCTACCGGGCGGCCGTCGGGGCCGGTAACCGTCAGGCACCAGCGGCTGGCGCCGCCTAGCCGCGCGGCCAGGTCCCGGCAGGTCGCCGCGTCCGCGGGCCCGTAGCCGGCGACCTCGCCGGGCG
>JASHSZ010000576.1 GCA_030040815.1 Streptosporangiaceae bacterium | reverse complement strand
CTACGTTGACGTCGGATGGAGCGGCCTTGGCAGGCTGGCACCTACCTTGGGACGCGGCTGGAACGGGATCTTGCGCGGAGACAAGCTTGAGGCGTTCTATCGCGCCCAGTTCGGTGACCTGACGCTGGCACAGCTGCGGATACCCACCTACGCGCCGATATGGAATGTCGAGCACAACCGGCTGGCATTCGTTGGCCCCGCGACGTATCCGGACATGCCGGTGGCACACGCCATCCGACTGGCGGTGTCAATGCCGCTGCTGATTCAGCCGGTCATGCTGGACGGACAGTCCTGGTGCGATGGCGGAATCGTCGACATCTTCCCGGTCCGGCCAGTGCTGGACATCGAGCCCGCCGTCGACATCGCCGTCGGCCTGAACTGTTACTACCCGCACGAGTTCCAGGGCGAGGATCTCACTGGCTGGGATGGGCGACCCTTCAGCATCGTCTCCGCCGCGTCGCAGGTGCGGACCTGCCAGCACATTGAGCTGGCCCGCGAACACCTCGCCCGGCTGCGCCATGAGACTCAGACGCTGCTCGTCGAGCCAGTGCCCTACTGGAAGGTTGCGGGGGTCGGCTTTTATGAGCAGTTCCTCGACACCCGTGAGTGGCCGGAATTCATGCGCGCGGGACGCGCAGCGATGATCGAGGTTCTCCGCCAGCATGCGGCACGCTCGGCCGCACGGGTAGCTAGATGATCATCCCGCCGTCGACGGACAGCGTAGTGCCGGTCACGAACGAGCTGTCGTCACAGGCGAGGTAGAGCACGGAGCGGGCGATCTCCTCGGGAGTCGCGTGCCGGCCCATCGGGATCATGGCGTCGAACAGCCGGGCGGCCTGGTCGGCCGGGGCGCCCGTCGCCCGGATCTCGATGTCCCGCTGGAAGTCGGTATCCGTCGGGCCGGGGTGGATCGTGTTAACCCGGATCCCGCGCGCGGCGGCCTCCTTCGCCACCGTGCGCATGAGGCCGACCTGGCCGTGCTTGGCGGTCGCGTAGCCGCTGATCCCGTTGTTTGACGTCAGGCCCACGATGCTGGAGGTGATGATCACGCTGCCGCCGTCGCGCATGACTGGAAGGCCATGCTTGAGCATGAGGAACGCGCCGAGGATGTGCACGTCGAGCACGCGCCGGAAGTCATCGGTCGGGAACTCGGTGATCGGCACGATGGGTCCGCTGATGCCGGCGTTGCTGAACAGCACGTCCAGCCCGCCGAACCGGTCGGTCGCCTGCGCGAGCGCGGCGATGACCTCGTCCTCTTCGGTGACGTCCGTGACGCTCCAGCTGACCGCGTCCTCGCCGAGTTCGTCCGCCGCGACCGCCAGCAGGTCCTTGCGCATCCCGGCCTGGTGAACGCGCGCGCCCTCGGCGACGAATAGCCGCGCCGCCGCGAGCCCGATGCCGCTTTCCCCGCCGGTGATCAGTGCGATCTTGCTGTCCAGCTTGCCCATGACGGCTCCTTCGCTGCCTGGAAGATCCACACCAGTTCTAACGGAACAGGCCCGCCGATTGTCGGTTCACTCGACACTTCGCGACGTCTCGGCTGACGGGCTGGGTCAGCCCGCCGCAGCGGCTCGTGTCCGACTCAGGCAAGCGAAGGCAGTTGTGGGTTGCGGCCAGCAACGGCGCCGTCGACCCTTGCGATGATGCGGTCACCGTAATCGGCATGGGTGAGGATCCAGAACCTGTCCGCCACGATGGCGTCCCTAACCGCGGTCGCGACCACCGCCGGATCAATGCCGCCGGCGACTCCCGCCGCGACGGCGTCCCTCATCGCCTGAAGACCCGGCTGTTCCTCGACAACTGCGCTATACCTGGCCGGCCGGTTCCGGTCTGCGTCCGCGATCCGCGTGCGCACGAAGCCTGGGCACAGTACCGATACGCCCACTGGCGAACCGATCGCTGCGAGCTCGTAATGGAGCGACTCCGATACCGCGACTACCGCATGCTTGCTGGCGTTGTATGGGGCGATCCATGGCGCTGCCAGCAGTCCTGCAACCGACGCCGTGTTGACAATGTGGCCTTCGCCCTCGGAGATGAGATGGGGCAGGAAGGCGCGAATCCCGTGGACGACGCCGAAGAAGTTGACGCCCATGACCCAGTTCCAGGTCGACATCGGCAGTTGCCAGGAGGCGCCGCCGCCTGCCACGCCTGCGTTGTTGCAGACCACGTGCACCGCTCCGAAGCGATCAACCGTCGCGCTGGCAAGCGACTGGACCGAGTCGGCGTCACTGACGTCGGTTACGGTCGCAGCAACCTCGATTCCTTCGGCGGCAAGCGCGTGTGCGGCGGCTACGAGTGCCGGCTCTTCCACGTCGGCGAGCATCACCCGCATGCCATCGGTTCCAAGCTGTCGCGCTACCGCAAGACCGATGCCGCTCGCCGCGCCAGTAACGACCGCGACCTTACCAGCCAGCTCACGCATGCTCCGTCCCTCCTGGCGACCGGCCGCCTTCCTGAAGTGCAGTCAGTGTCGCAGAACATTCGCATAGCCGACTCGATGTCCGCGACGCACTGGCGGACATGGGGTCGTCTGGTGCGTTCATCGGGCGACCGCCACCTTCAGCGTGATGTCGTTCGGCTCCCGCAGCCCTTCCATCTGGTGGCAGCGATGGACATCGAACAAACCAGCCGCAGATTATGGACCCAACTCACCGGAGTTCCCACACCGAAGGAAGGAGCCCGGCAATGACCGCCACTGACGACCAACCCAGTCGACAGCTCACCGTCAACGAGGCCATCGCCTCGGTAATCGGCTATCTCAGCCGGCAATCGCTCAACCTCGCTGTCGGTTACGTCAACCGGGGCGTGACAGAGAGCTCCCTCGACGACCTTCGCGTCGGCCTCGGCGTCATGGCAGGCCGCCTCGGCGACATCCTTCAGGCCATCCGCCAAGGTGAGACGCATCTCACTTTCCTCGCCGAGGAGTAGCAGCACGCAGCTGGCCGTCAAGCCCATGGCCTGACGGCTGCCCTCGTCCGGCCGGGTGCAGAGCAGGATCGCTTCGTCGCGCGGCAGGAACCAGACCGGGCCGCTGACTGGCTGCCCGGCTGGCCGCACGTAGTCAGCCACGCGATGAGGTTGCTGTGTAGCCGGTCTCCGACCCGCCCCCTGTCGAGCACGGGCATATGAGCCTCGTGTCAGGTAATCAGCCACGCTAGCGGCCGCAACAAGGTGATCTTGTGGAGGCTGGCGGTCGAGAGGATGCTGGCCCGTACGCATGCGTGTCGAGAAGGGGGTCGTGCCGTGGGCTATGAGAGCTTCGATGTCCCGGTGACCGGCGGGCTGCTTCACGTAGGAGAGTGGGGATCCGGCCCGGCCGTGGTGGTTGCGGCGCATGGCATCACCGGGACGCACATGAACTTTGCGCCGCTGGCCGATCAGCTCGGCGAGGCCGCGACGGTGCTGGCACCAGACCTGCGCGGCCGAGGGCTGAGCAGGTCGGCCCGTGGGCCTTACGGAATGGCCCAGCACGCCGAAGACGTGATTGCCGTCCTTGATCACGCGGGGATCGCTGAGGC
>JASHSZ010000575.1 GCA_030040815.1 Streptosporangiaceae bacterium | reverse complement strand
AGCCAGCCGCCGCGGCCGCGGCGGCCTCGCCGTCGCTCGGCCCCGGCGACACCTGCCACCTCGACGTGGCGGACCGGTTCGGCAACCTGGTCGCGGCGACGCCGAGCGGTGGCTGGCTGCAGAGCTCGCCCGTCGTGCCCGGCCTCGGGTTCTGCCTCGGTACCCGGGCGCAGATGTTCACCCTGACGCCGGGCCTGGCCAGCACGCTGGCCCCAGGCCGACGCCCGCGCACGACGCTCACTCCGAGCCTCGCCCTGCGCGACGGCGTGCCGTACCTGGCGTTCGGGACACCCGGCGGGGACCAGCAGGATCAGTGGACCCTGGGATTTTTCCTCAACCACGTCGTGTACGGGATGAACCTGCAGGAGGCGATCGACGCGCCGGCCTTTCACACCGAGCACTTCCCGTCGTCGTTCTATCCGCGCGGGTCGCGGCCGCGGTTGCTGGCCATCGAATCGCGGGCGGGCGAGGGCGTCATCGCCGGGCTGCGAGCTCGCGGACACGAGGTGGACGTCCGGCCGCCGTGGTCGCTGGGCCGGATCAGCGCGGTGGCCAGGTCGCGCGGGTTCTTGTACGCGGGCGCGAACCCGCGGGGCATGCAGGGATACGCGGCGGGCCGCTAGGCGGGCGCCACGCCCGCTCGCCGGGCATCAGTGCGACTGGCGGGGGGATTCGGGGGGTCGCCGCACCCGAATCAGCGGCAGCGTGGCCAGAGACGGCGCCCTCAGCGTGCCGTTGTCTCGTCCGGCACGAACGCCGGGCCGTGGCCGGGGATGATCACCGTGGCCACGGCGAGGATGCGCGCGCGGCTGGCCGCGAGCACGGCGGCGTCGGGGGCGAACGGGTCGTCGGCCGGGCCGTCGGACGCCCACCAGGCGTGCGTGCACGCGTGCACGCCGTCCGGCGTCGCCGCCAGCGTGGTGATGTCCTGTGGCGTGTGGCCCGGGGTGGCGAGCAGGCTGATCGACGGGCTGACCTCGTAGCCCTCCGCGTCCCGGTCGATCCAGCGGTCGCCGTCGTAGATCGCCCAGTGGTCATGGATCCTGGCGGCCGGGAACAGCGCGGCGTTCACCGTGTGGTCAGGGTGGTGGTGGCTGAACACCACGTCGGTGACCGACTCGGGCGTGACGCCGTGCCTGGCCAGCTCGGCCAGCAGGCCCGACCGGGACGGGACCATGCCGGGATCCACAATGACGACCGCGTTCGCATCCTGCAGAAGGGTGACGGTACTCGCCACGCGCTGGCCGGCGTCATCGTCGCGCACATATCCGGCCTGCAGGACGTGCACCTGCGCGGCTCCGGTCGTGGGCAGGTCCATCGCTGGCCGCTAGGACGCCGCGGCCCTGGCCGCGGCCTTGAGGTCCTTCTTGTAGGCACGCACCGCGGCGAGCGACTCGGCGTCAACGATATCGGCGACCGAACAGTGTGAGCCGTCGGCACCGAAGTGGCCGGCCGCTTCGCGCCAGCCCGGTGGCCGGACGCCGAGCTGCTTGCCGAGCATCGCTCCGAAGATCTGCGCCTTGGCGCCGCCGAAGCCCGGTAGCTTCTCCAGCCGGGTCCGCAGCTCGGCGCCGGACTGGGCGCTGGTCCAGACCGCGGCCGGATCGCCGTCGTACTGGTCCACGATCAGCCTGGCCAGATCCTGGGTCCTGGCAGCCATCGCCCTCGGGAACCGGTGCAGGGCCGGCCGCTCGGCAAAGACGGCGGCCAGGGCGTCCGGGTCGAACTCAGCGAGCTCGGCCGCCGTCGGCTCGTGGCCGAGCCGGCGGACCAGCTCGTGCGGCGAGCTGAATGCCTTCTCCAGCGGCACCTGCTGGTCGAGCAGCATGCCGATGAGCAGCGCCAGGGGGTTCCGGGTCAGCAGCTCGTTGGCCTCGGCCGACACGGGCAGGTTCAACGTCATGAGGAGCCTCCGATGGGTGGCGATGTCCATCATCTACCATCTCGACCGCTCGGCAGGAGTGCTGTCGCGGGTCCGGCCCGGGAACACCGGACAGGCTGGCATAGTTGAACATAGAGGAAACGAAGCGCCGGTGCCCAGGAGGAGATGGCTATGTCGCCGCGTGTGAAGTGGGGAATCGCCGGTGTGATCATCGCGCTGATCCTGTTTGGGTTCATCCCGTGGTACATCCCAGTGATCGTGCTGGTCATCGCCCTTGCGGTGGCAGGGACGGGCTGGCGCGCGCTGTCGCCTTCGCAACGGCGCCGGATCCGCGAGATGCGCCGGCGCAGGGAGCTAGGCCGCTAGCCGCGATCGGATCGGCGCGCAGCGATAGCCAGCGGGCCGGGAGAGCGCCGCGCGCCGCTCCGCCGGTCGGGTCAGGGCTCGCCGGGCTGCCAGAAGGCAGGAAACTCGCGCGGCGCTTCCGGCCCGTCGTAGTGCGCGAGCGGCCGGAAGATGCGGTTGTCGGCGATCTGCTCCAGCACGTTGGCCATCCACCCGATGATCCGGCTGCAGGCAAAGGACGGGGTGAACATTTCCCGCGGCAGGCCCGCCGCCTCGAGCACGACGCCCGCGTAGAACTCCACGTTGGCGTACAGGTCGCGGCCTGGCTTCAGCTCGGCCAGCAGCTCGACGGCGGTCTTTTCGACCACCTCGGCCAGCTCGACGCGCTCGCTGTGGAGTTCCCTGGCGACCTCGTGCAGGAGCTGGGAGCGCGGGTCGATGGTCTTGTAGATGCGGTGGCCGAAGCCCATCAGGACGCGGCCGCTCTCGATCTCGTTGCGCAGCCACGGCTCCGCGTTGTCCGCCGTGCCGATCGCGTCGAGCATGTCGAAGACCCGCGCGGGCGCGCCACCGTGCAGCGGACCTGACAACGCGGCGAGGGCCCCGGTCGCGACGGCACCGATGTCAGCGCCGGAGCTGGCGATCACCCGGGACGTGAACGTCGAGTTGTTGAAGCCATGGTCGATCGTGAGCATCAGGTAGCGCTCAACCGCATACCTCGACCGGTCGTCA
>JASHSZ010000574.1 GCA_030040815.1 Streptosporangiaceae bacterium | reverse complement strand
TCCTCGTTCTCCTCGGCGAGCTGATAGCCGAAGCCCTTGCGCGTGATCACGTGCACGAGCACCGGTCCGCCGAAGTCGCGCGCGAGGCGCAGCGCCTGCTCGACCGCGTGCTCGTCGTGGCCGTCAACCGGCCCGAGGTATTTCAGCCCGAGGTCTTCGAACAGCACCTGCGGCTGCAGGACATCCTTGAGGCCCTTCTTGATCCCGTGCAGCGTATCGAACAGCGGGCCGCCCACCAGCGGTGTGCGAGACAGCGAAAACTTGATGTAGTCCAGCACCTGCTCGTAGCGCTGGGAAATCCGGACCGAGGCCAGGTGATTGGCGAGCCCGCCGATAGTCGGCTGGTAGGACCGCCCGTTGTCGTTGACGACGATGACAAGCCGCCGGTCTTTCGCGGCGGCGATGTTGTTGAGCGCCTCCCAGGCCATGCCACCGGTCAGCGCTCCGTCGCCGACGACCGCCACCACGCTCCGGTGCCGCTCACCGCGCAACTGGTAGGCCTTGGCGAGCCCGTCGGCATAGGACAGGCTGGTGGACGCGTGTGAATTCTCGACCACGTCATGCTCGGACTCGGCCCGGCTCGGGTAACCGGTCAGCCCGCCGCGCTGGCGCAGCGTACCGAACTGCGGGTACCTGCCGGTCAGTAGCTTGTGGACGTACGACTGATGGCCGGTGTCGAAGAGGATCCGGTCCACCGGCGAGTCGAACACGCGATGCAAGGCGATGGTGAGCTCCACCACGCCGAGGTTCGGCCCGAGATGGCCGCCCGTGGTCGTGACGACGTCGATGAGGCTGTCGCGGATCTCCGCGGCCAGCTGGGCCAGGTCTTCCGCGCTCAGGTTCTTGAGATCGCGGGGGCTGTGAATACGCTCCAGCAACGTCACCTGACCTGCTCCTCGTGTCATCGCCGCGGCTCGCCGGACACGGCCGGCCTCCAGGGGTATTGCGCGAGCATACAGGCAGAGTCTATTTCGCTCGATCTGCGCGAGCCGGGCTACCTCCGCTCCGGGCCCCTACAGTAGGTCCATGACAGTCGAGCGCCCCCCAGCCCCCGATCCGGATACGGCTCCGGCGCGACAGCTCCGGGCGTCTCACGTCGACCGGGATGCCGTGGTCGAGGTGCTGCGAGTCGCGGCCGGAGACGGTCGGCTCACACCAGCGGAGCTCGACGAGCGGCTGGAGGCGGCGCTCACCGCGAAGACCTACGCGGAGCTCGCCGTTCTGACCGCCGACCTACCCGCCGTCGGCCAGCCGCCGGTCGCCGCGACGGCGCCGGCGAAGGATCTAGTCCAGATTGACTGTCACAGCGGCAGCGCCAAGCGCGACGGTCAGTGGGTCGTGCCGCGGCGGATCGAGGCCCGCGTGACGAGCGGGAGCATCAAACTCGACCTGACTCAGGCGATCATCGTTGAGCCCGTCCTGGAACTTGACGTGAGCGTCAGGAGCGGCAGCATCACAGTAGTGACCAGGCCCGGCATCGAGGTGGGCGCCGACGACGTCGCGGTCCGCAGCGGCGCCGTAACCATCCGGCGGCACCCCGGCTCGGCCGCGCCCGTCATCCTGCAGGTCACGGTCTCCGGCCGGGTCGGCTCCGGCAGCTTCAAGGCCCGGCCGCCGCGCCGGAGTTTCCTGGCCTGGCTGCTGCGCCGGCCAATCGCCTACGCCTAGCCTCCGTCCATGGCAGCCGAGATACCCCCGACTCACCCCCACCGCGACGCGCGGGTTCGGGCGTCCCACACGGACCGGGACGAGGTCGCCGAGCGGCTGCGCGTCGCCGCCGGGGACGGTCGGCTGACGCCCGAGGAGCTCGATGAGCGGCTGGGCGCCGCGCTCACCGCCAGGACCTACGGCGAGCTGGCAGCGCTCACCGCCGACCTGCCCGCAGCCGACGCCGCTGCCGCCGCGCCGCAGCAGGCTGCCGACCTGCTCGAGTTTGACCAGTGGGGCGGTAACGTCAGCAGGACCGGACGGTGGGTGACTCCGGCGAGAATCCAGGCCAGGGTTGTCGGCGGTAACGTCAAGCTAGATTTCACCGAAGCCCGGTTCTCATCCCCGACACTGCCGATCGAGGCCAACCTGCAGGGCGGGAACCTGATCCTGGTGGTCAAGCCCGGCATCACCGTCGAGGCCAATCATCTGGCGATGGTCGGCGGCAACGTCAAGTACGGCAAAGGCACGGACCAGCAGGCCCCGGACATCCTCCGGGTGCAGCTGTCCGGGCGGCTGCTGGGCGGCAGCGTCGTGGTACGGCTGCCGCGGCGCACATTCCGGGAGTGGCTGACGCGCAAGCCCCGACCATACTCGACGACCGGTTGAGCCTGGTCACCCACCCGCGCCCGCTGCCGCAGGCACGGTCAGTGGCCGGCCGGCCAGCCAGCCGACGGTGACGGTCGCGACACTGACCGCTAGCAGGACGAGGCCGGGCACGTCCCAGCCGCCGGTTACGTCGTGCAGGAAACCGATGACCAGCGGGCCCGTGCTAGCGATGAGGTAGCCGAGCCCCTGCGCGAACGCTGACAGCGACGCGGCTGTCGCCGGATCTGGCGCGCGCGCCATCGTGTAGAAGATGCCGAGACCCAGGGTGGCACCCTGGCCCAGCCCGAGCAGCAGGGTGAACGGGGCCGCCCCGCCCACCGGGCCGAAGACGGCGCCCGCGAGGCCAGCCGCCGTGGCGAGCATGGCCAGGGCCACAAGCCTGCGCTGATCGGCGGCACGGTGTGCGAGCACCGGGATCAGCAGGGCGGTCACCGCGTTGCCCAGATTCATCAGTGCCAGCAGATCACCGGCATGAGCGGCGCTGATGCCGTGGTCGCGAAACATGGTCGGGAACCACGACAGGGTCGCGTAGTAGATCAGGCTCTGCAGCCCCATGAACAGCGTCACCTGCCAGGCCAGCGGGAAGCGGAGCATGGCGAGCGCACCCGCGTGCCGGGCCCTTTTGGCTGCGCCAGGCGGCGGCCCCTCGGGCAGCGTTCGGTGCCGTAGCTGCGGCACCCACAGCACGGCCGCGAGCAGGGCCGGCCCAGCCCACAGCCCCAGCGAGATCCGCACGGCGGCGCTGCCGCTCGTCTGGCCGGCCCCGGCCGCGGTGAAGACCGGCACCGCGAGCACGGACGCCACGATTGCCCCGCCCGACAGCATGAGCAGGTACAGCCCGATGACAAGCCCGGCACGCTCCGGTATTCGCCGCTTCACCAGGCTGGGGAGCAGGACATTCATGAGCGCGATGGCCGCTCCGGCGACGATCGTGCCGGGGAACAGCAGCACGGTGGGACTGAGGCTGCGGAGCAGGAGGCCGACCGCCAGCAGCCCGAGCGCCAGCCCGAGCACCCGCTCCTCGCCGAACCGGCGGCTGAGGGGCGCTCCGGCACCAGAGAACAGGCCGAAGCACAGCACCGGTACCGCCGCCAGCACAGCCAGCGTCGACGCCGAGGTGTGGAGCGCGGATTCCAGCTCAGGAAAGATGGGCGGCAGGCTGGTGATGGCGGCCCGCAAATTGAGCGCCAGCACAAGAACGCCGGTGACCAGGAGCGGCACTGGCTGGCTGGCTCGCAGCCCGGCGGATGGCGCCAGCTCCCTGATCTTCACGCGCGTCCTCCCGGCCTCGGCCCGCCATGGCGCGGAAGGCAGCATGACGGCGCTGACGTCCCGCGGGAGTCTATGCTCTCCGACTCGACCTGCGAGCGGAGGCTGACAGCCCGCGCGGCGAGAGCTCAGGGCGGCGCCACGACCGCAGCGGCCGGGGCCGACGACGCGGGGATCGGCTTGGCGGGCGGGGTCAGCACCGTGAGGATCCCGGTGAGAGCGAGCACCACGGCCAGCGCTGCGAGCTCAAGCCTCGTCACCAGGGCGGGCCCCGTGCCAGCGCGGGACTCGCGTCGCAGCCACCTGCGGCCGGCGAGGGCCAGAGCCGCGGCGACACCAACGACCACGGCCTTGGCGATGAGGAATAG
>JASHSZ010000573.1 GCA_030040815.1 Streptosporangiaceae bacterium | reverse complement strand
AAGCGAAGCAGCCACCACGCGCGAGCAGCCGCTGTCGCATCCGCCTCGTCGTAGACCACAACCGGGCCGCCGTCGCGGACGCCCGCAGCGCGCATGGCGGCCTCGAATACCGGCGTATCCGGCAACGGGTGCCGCCCGCGGTCCCCCGGCGGGCCGGCCAGCTGAGTGTCCATGTCCGCATAAACGGCGCCGGGCAGGTGCCCAGCCCGGTAGCTGTCGACTCCCGGCGGCCCGCCGAGCCGCCACCGGACGTCAAGCAGGACCGGCGCGGTGGCTGCCGCCACCGCGTTCGCCAGCTCCGCGACGTTGATCAGCGGATCGACGTTCGACCTTGGCATCTATTCGCGCTCCCTGTGAATAACTGGCAGTTACCTGTGTACAACTTGGCCACTGGCCGTGCATTTTGCCGCCGTGGCTGTGGATAACCAAGTGTGCGCCCGTCCCGGCGCGTCATGCTACGTAGGTGAGCAACGGCACACGCTGCTCGGCGGGCGTCAGGGAGCCGTGCATGCCCACGAGGGCCGACTCGCGCGGCTCGGCCTGCGTCGCTATCACGGCGGACCGGCCCCGCGCCGCCGCGACCACATCGCCGATACGCGCGGCAGACCAGCTGTCCACCGGCCCGAACCAGCCGGCTTCGATGGCCTCGTCCCGGCTCATGACCCACGCGCTGTCGCCCAGTACGGACTGCCACGCCGCGAGCACGTCGGCGGCCGCTCCGGGTACCGCGTAGACGTGCCGCGCCCGTCCCTCGCCGCCGAGCAGGGCCACGCCCGCCCGCAGCTCCACACCGGCATCGGCGTCCGTCCGCTCCCCCGGCGGCACGTCCACCATGCCGTGGTCAGCGGTGACGTAGAGCACGGTGCCGGATGGGAGCGCCCCGGCCAGCTGCTCGGCGAGCCGGTCCACGTGCCCGAGCTGGAACCGCCACGCGGGCGACTCGCAGCCCCACGCGTGGCCGGTACCGTCCAGATCCCCGGTGTAGACCAGGGCCAGTGCGCGCCGCTCCGCAGCCAGCGCTGCGGCCGTGCTACCGACGAGCGCGCCGAGAGTGTCCGCGGAGTGGTAGTCGGCTCCTCGCATGGCCGCCATCGACAGCCCCGACGGCCGGAAGGCGCCGGCGGCGACCCGGATCGCGGCGATGCCAGCCGCAGCGGTGCGTTCGAAGATCGTCGGTCCGGGCTGCCAGCGGACCGGGTCCACCGCCTTGTCCCAGCGCAGCGCGTTGAGCAGCTGGCCGGACTCGGGCACCCGGACCTGGTAGCCCAGCAGTCCGTGCTGACCGGGCGGACGGGCGGTCCCGAGCGAGCCCAGGCTGGTCACGGTAGTGGCCGGGAATCCGGCCGTCAGCCAGCAGCCGGTCTCGGTCAGGCCCGCCAGGAACGGCGCGGCCGACCGGTGGCTGCGCAGCAAGTCCCAGCCCAGCCCGTCCACGAGCAGCAGGCAGACGCGGCTTGCAGACGCCAGCCCAAGCGGGTTGCGGGCCCCGGGCACCCCCAGCGAGGTAAGCAGCGAGTCGCTCAGGTCCGCCAGGCTGGTCTGGCCGTAACCGGGCACCAGTGGCCCGTCGACCGCCAGCCCGGAAGTGTCCGCTGCATCCTGGGGGAACGACCCCCCGAAGCCCCCCGCGGTGCCCGCCGTCGTCACGGGCCGCTGGTCGCCTCGGTCAGCGCGCGGGCGAAAGACATCACCTGCTGCACCGCCTCCGGCCCGTCGGCAGCCGAGCTGACGCGCACGGTCAGGTCGTCGGCCGACATTGTCCCGGTGTAACCGTGGTCGGCCTCGCAGTTCTCATCACCGCAGTGGGCAGGCTCGATCTCCAGGTGGGAGAGCACGTTCCAGCCGATTGTCAGCACCACCTCGGTCGGCACCGTCACGCCGGGCAGATAGCTTGCCGGATCCGAGATGACCCTGGTCAGCGCCACCGAAGAGATGCGCGAGTGGCGCACCGCCTCGGTGCTGGTCTCGGCCTGCGGCCTGGCCTGCGGCTCGCCTTCCTCGGCCGGGTACTCATCGGTGTGCGAGTACACGAGCCTGGTCGCAGTCAGGGCCATGACGGTGATGTGTCGGCGCACTTCCATGCCCGGATCGAAGTGAGCGTCGTGGTGCACGACGAACGAGACCACGGGCTCGGCCCCTACGGCGGTGGCCACGGCGTCGTACACGAGGCCCGGGTAGTAGCCGCTGCGCTCGATCGCGGTGCGCAGGTCGCCCGAGACCGCCTTCGTATCGCTCATGCCTCCATCCTGCACTGTGACCGGGCCGGCGTTCAGCACGTGGGGCAGACTTCGGCAGCGGCAAAGTCCGGACAATCAGGCCAGCGGCCCGCCGCCGTCGCCATTGAAGTCCGGTCCGACCGGCCGATAGTGCAGCACAGCCATGTCTCCGGCCTGACTGACTCCGTCGAGCCGCATCCGCCCGGCGAGGGAACCGCGCCGCCCGCCCGCCAGCAGGCGAGGGGCGCGCGGGTCCGCGACAAAGACCGGCGCGACGGCGAGGTGGAACTCGTCGGCCAGCCCGGCGGCCAGGAACTGCGCGAGCACCGAGGCGCCGCCCTCGACCATCAGCCGGCCGATGCCCCTGGCGGCGAGGTCGGAGAGCAGCCACGGCAGGTTCACCGGCCGGCCAGGCCCGGCGCCCACGGGCACCGGGACGACGGTCGCCACGCCAGACAGCCGCTCCGCGACCCGGACCACGCCCCCGGCCGGGACGTACACCAGCGGCGGCGCGGGTGTCCCGGCGAAGAACAGCGATCGCGGGTCGAGGACGCCGGTTCCGGTGATCGTGACCTTCTGCGGGTTTGCGGGCAGACCCGCCGCGGCCCGGCGCTCCCGGCGGGCCGCGGACCTCACCAGCAACCGCGGGTTGTCGCCGCGGATCGTCTGCGCGCCCACCATGATCGCGTCACTGGCGGCGCGGAGCTCGTCGACCCGGTCCCAGTCTGCCGCGTCGGACAGCTCCAGCCGGTTGCCGCTGGCGTCGTCGATGTACCCATCGGCCGACATCGCGGCCGACAACAGCACGTAAGGTCGCTCCGGCACGTCCCGAACTTATCCGCGGCCGAGCGTCACTAGCGATCCGAGGGGGGAACGGGGCCGGCTCTCTGCGCGGTTGTCCCTTTGCCCGCGCCGATCAGCGGTGCGATCTGGCTCCGCGAGGGACCCGGCACCGTAGGCTCGGGTGCCATGCCCTGGGCTGGACTGCGGCTGGCGGTCACGCTGCTGACGGCCGTTCCGCTGCCCGGCGGCCCCCGGCGCGGCGACGCGCCGGACGGCGGCACTGCACCCGACCGCCGGGCAGTCGCCGCCGCCATGTACCTGGCGCCGCTCGTCGGCCTCGCGCTCGGCGGCGTGTCGGCGGGCGTGCTGATCGGCTGCCGGGCAGGCCACCTCGAGCCGCTGCTGTCCGCCGTCCTCGCAGTCGCGGTGCTCGCGGCGCTGACCCGGGCGCTGCACCTCGACGGGCTTGCCGACACGGCCGACGGCCTGGGCAGCCGGCTGCCCGCGGCGCAGGCACTCGCGGTCATGAAGCGCTCCGACATCGGCCCGTTCGGTGTCGTGACGCTCGTGCTGACGCTGCTGGTTCAGGTCAGCGCCCTGGCTCAGGCCGAGCGCCTGGGCCGCGGCCCGCTCGGCATCGTCGCGGCGACGATCGCGGCCCGGCTGGCCATCACGCTGGCCTGCCGCCGCGGCATCCCTAGCGCGCGCCCGTTCGGCCTCGGCGCCCTGGTGGCCGGCACCGTCCATCCGGTGGCAGCAGCGGCGCTGGCGCTCGCGGTCGTCGGCGCGGCGGCTGCTCTCGGCACGATCTACGCGGTGGCCGTCGCGGTTGGCCTCGCTTGCTCGGTGCTGCTGACGACGCTGGCCGTCCGCCGGCTCGGCGGCATTACGGGCGACGTGCTGGGCGCGGTCGCCGAGCTAGCCGCGACCGCCTGCCTCCTCGTCACCGCCATCGGCTAGCCGCTGGCTGGCCAGCTCCTGCTCCGCCAGCTCCTGATCCGCAAGCGCCGCCCGCAGCCGGTCGGCGTACAGCGCCGCCTCCGCCGGAGAGTCGTACCGCTGCCGCGGCCAGAAGAAGCCGCGCAGGCCGTCCCCGCGGGTCCGCGGCACGACGTGCACGTGCAGGTGCGGCACGCTCTGGCTCACCACGTTGTTCAGCGCGACAAACGTGCCCTGGCAGCCGAGCGCGGCAGGCATCGCCGCGCTGAGGCGCCGCGCCCGCAGGAAGAACGGGCCGACCTGGGCCGCGGGCAGGTCTGGCAGCGTCAGCACGTGCGCGCGCGGCGCGAGGAGCACGTGGCCCTTGAACACCGGGCGAGCATCGAGGAACGCGATCACCTCGTCGTCGGCCAGCACGATGTCTGCCGGAACCCGGCCCGCGGCGATGTCGCAGAACACGCAGTCGCTGATAGCCGTACCCCTTCCGCGCCGAAGCGACGCCTTCCCGCGCCGAAGCGGCCACGACCCGAGACGCTCGCTCCTGCTCGACGGCCCACAACGGCTCGCCTGCAGCGACGATAGCCTGCCGGTATGGCAGCTGACGGGCAGCGGCACATCCTGGCTATCGGCGGCATCGACGCCGGCCTGCGCGACGGCCTGCCGCCACTCCTCGGGCACGCGCTCGCCCTGTCCGGGGCCCGCGGCGCGCCACGGGTCTGCGTGCTGAATACGGGCGTTGGCGACGACCCGGCCGCCTACCTACGGCAGTACTCACGGCTGGCCCGGCACGGAGCGCGGGTCAGCCATCTGCAGCTCTTTCCGATGCCGAACGTCGCGGATGTCGAGGACCTGCTGCTGTCGCAGGACGTCATCTACGTTGGCGGCGGCAGCGTGGCCAACATGCTGGCCGTCTGGCGGGCGCACGGCGTGGACCGGTTCATGCGGCGTGCCTGGGAGTCGGGAGTCGTGCTGTCCGGTGTGAGCGCTGGGGCTATCTGCTGGTTCGACGGCGGTACGACGGACTCGTTCGGGCCGCAGCTGCGCCCGTTCACCGCCGGCCTCAGCCTGCTGCCGGGCAGCTACTGCCCGCACTACAGCGGCGAGCCGACTCGCCGCCCCGCGTTCTGGTCACTGGTCGGCGACGGCACCCTGCCGCCGGGCATCGCGTGCGACGACGGCACCGCCGCGCACTACGTCGACCGGGACCTGGCCGAGATCGTCGCGGACCGGCCAGACGCGAGCGGCTACCTGGTCGAACCGGACGGCTGCGGCGGCGCCGCGGAGCGGGCGGTGCCGACGCGGCTGCTGTCTGCCGAGCCCTGAGCGCGGCTGCGAGCGGCGACGACATCACCCGCGAGGTTGACTACGACCCGCCCGCGGTCTGACGACACACCGTGACCAGCCCGCTTACGCTGGACGCATGACCGCCGTCTACGCCTGGCTCGGCCGACACCGGGTGCTGGTCGACAGCGTGCTGGCGGGCATCCTCGGACTGGTCAGCCTTGCCAGCCTGATCGGCAGGTCACCCACCGCTGTGCTGATTGTCCTGCTCATGATCGTGCCGGTCGCATTCCGGCGCCGAGCACCGATGGCCGCGTTCGTGGTCGCCGTGATCGCCGGCGCCTGGCAGGTGCTCGGCCTGAGCGTACACACGGCTGGCAGCACAAACCCTGGCCCGCTCCCGTCCGACCTGGCGCTGCTCGTGCTGCTGTATACCGTGGCCGCGTACCGCCCGCGCCGGTATTCCATACCCGCGCTGCTGACCTGCACCGGCGGCGCGCTTGTGGCGGTCCTGGTCTGGAGTCCGATGCCGCAGGTCAACGTCGGGGAGCGACTGTTCCTGGCCGGCTTCCTGTTCGGCGGCATCTCGCTCGCGTGCTGGATTCTGGGTGACTCGATGCGCTACCGCCGCGGCTACTACGCAGCGCTCGAGGAAAAGGCGGCTCGGCTCGAGGCCGAGCGGCACGCCGAGGCGAAGGTAGCTGCGGCTGCCGAGCGGGCCAGGATCGCGCGGGAGTTGCACGACATCGTGGCCCACCACGTCAGCGTCATGGTGGTGCAGGCCAATGGCGCGGGCTACGTGCTACAGTCCGATCCGAGCCGGGCGGCGAGCGCGCTCGCTGCGGTGTCCGCCACCGGCCGCCAGGCGCTGACCGAGCTGCGCCGCCTGCTCGGCGTGCTGCGGTCGGACGGTGAGCAGGCGGCGCTGGCGCCGGTGCCCGGCCTCGGCGAACTGCGCGAACTGCTCGACCAGTCCAGGGCGGCGGGCCTTGAGGTTTCCTACACGCTGACCGGCGTGCCACGGGAACTGCCCGAGGGCGCCGAGCTCGCGGCGTACCGGGTCGTGCAGGAGTCGCTGACCAACACCCGTAAGCACGCCGGCCTCGCGGCTGCCGCGGCGGTCACGCTGCAGTATGAGCCCGACGGCCTCATCGTGGCGGTAACCGACGATGGCATGGCCGTGCCGACCGGCGAGCCGGGCGGCCACGGCCTCGCCGGGATGCGCGAGCGCGTGGCGATGTACGGCGGCACCGTCACGGCAGGACCGCTGCCAGGCGGCGGATTCAGGGTCCGCGCCTGGCTCCCGTTCCGCAAGGCAGCCGACCGAGCGGACAAGCCGACTGGCCAGGAAGCAGCGCATCAGGCCTGCCAGGCCGGCGAGCCGGCCAGCCGGGCGGCAGCCAGTCTGGTCGGCCAGCCCGACGAAGCCATCCCGGCTGCTACGGCGGCGACCCCGTGATCCGGCCGGAGGCGCACGCGAGCGGGTCGGCGCAGAGCCCGATCCGGATCATCCTGGTCGATGACCAGGAACTGGTTAGGGCCGGATTCCGGATGGTGCTGGACGCTCAGCCTGATATGCGCGTCGTGGGCGAAGCCGCGGACGGACTGGCCGCCATCGAGCTGGCCCGCCGTCTGCACGCCGACGTCATGATCATGGATGCGCGGATGCCCCGGCTCGACGGCGTCGAGGCGACCAGACGGATCCGTCAGGACGGTGACCTGCCCAGAGTGCTGATGCTTACCACTTTTGATCTCGACGAGTATGCGTTCGCCGCGCTGAAGGCCGGTGCCAGCGGCTTCCTGCTCAAGGACGTGCCGCCCGAAGAGCTGCTGTTCGCCATCCGCGCCGTGCACTCCGGCGACTCCGTCGTCGCGCCGTCCACCACGCGCCGCCTCATCGATCAGTTCGCGGGGATGTTGCCCGACGGCGACGCGGCCGAGTCGGCCCAGCTCGCCGAGCTGACCGAGCGCGAGCGTGAAGTGCTGACCCTGGTCGCCCAGGGCTTGTCGAACGCCGAGATCGCTCACCGGCTGTTCGTCTCCGAGGCCACGGTCAAGACCCACGTGGGCCGCGTGCTGGCCAAGCTCGGCCTGCGGGACCGAGTGCAGGCCGTCGTGTACGCCTACGAGCACGGCCTGGTCCGGGCGGGCCAGCACCCCTGACCGCGTCGCAGGCGCGGAAAGAATGCCGGATTCGCCAGTAAGTGCGGCTTTACATCCCTATGCTGCAGTAACGTCCGATCCCGTGCGACCGCCGCGCTGTGGGCCGGCCTGAACCGCTCCGGCCTGGGCACCACCCTGGGCGCCTCGCTCATCAAGCGCGTGGCCGTCAGCGGCATGCACTACACCGGCATGGCCGCGGTGCACATGCGGCCCGAGTCTCGTGCCGGGGGCGTGAACCCAGAGGTCGCGATAGCCTGCCCGGCCGCGGTGCCGCCACCGTGGCCGTCCTCGGGCCGGAGCCGAGCGGCGGCGCGGCTGCCACTAGGCTGAGCTTTCGTGACGAACCCGCTCACTATCAGCACAGCTACGGCCCGCACCGCCGCCGCAGACGCGCTCGTCGTCGGAGTCACGCTGACCCCGGACGGGCCTGTTCCGGCTCCTGGATCGGAAGACGTCGACGCGGCGCTCGGCGGGACCCTCCGCCAGACGCTGGCCGCGCTCGGCGCATCCGGCAAGCAGGACGAGCTGACGAGGATCGCGTCCGGCGGGCGTGTCGCCGCGCCGCTCATCATCGCGGTCGGTCTCGGACCTGCCGACAATAAGAACGGGGAACGGGGTCGGCTCGAATCGCTGCGCCGGGCAGCCGGCTCGGCCGTGCGGGCGGCGGCAGGCACCAAGGCGACCTCGGTCGCGATCTGCCTGCCTGCCCGGGACGAGGCTGAGACGGAGGCCGTGGCACTCGGCGCGCTGCTAGGCCGGTACACGTTCGGCCGGTACCGCGGCGGGGACCAGCCCAGCCAGCCGGAGATCACCGTGCTGTCCACGGTCGGCGCCGCGGCGGGCCGTGCGGAGGTGCTCGCCGACGCGATGACGCTCGTGCGCGACCTGATCAACACCAGCCCGTCCGAGCTGTATCCGGAGACGTTCGCGGCCGAGGCCGAGCGTGTTGCGCGCGCCGCCGACGTGGAGTTCGAGGCACTCGATCACACCGCGCTGGCCAGCGGCGGCTACGGCGGGCTCACTGGCGTCGGGCAGGGCTCAGTGCATCCCCCGCGGCTGGTCCGGCTCGGCTACCGGCACCCAGCTGCAACGAAGACCGTCGTGTTCTGCGGCAAAGGCATCACGTTCGACTCCGGTGGCCTGTCGCTCAAGCCGCCGAAGTCCATGGAGGCGATGAAGTCTGACATGAGCGGCGCCGCGGCCGTGCTCGGCGCAGTACAGGCGATCGCCGCCCTGAAACTCGCCGTCAACGTCGTCGGCTACCTGGCGATGGCTGAGAACATGCCCGGCGGCCGGGCGCAGCGGCCGTCCGACGTAATCACGATCTTCGGCGGCAAGACGGTCGAGGTGCTCAACACCGACGCGGAGGGCAGGCTCGTGCTCGCCGACGCGCTGGCCAGGTCGGCGCAGGACGCGCCGGACCTCATCATCGACGTCGCGACCCTGACCGGCGCCCAGGTCGTTGCCCTGGGCCCGCGCATCGCCGGCATCATGGGCAGCGACGACGAGGTGGCTGCCGCGATCGCGGACGCCGCGCGCCGGGCCGGGGAGCAAGCCTGGCCGATGCCACTGCCCGAGGAGCTCCGCAAGGGCCTGGATTCCGCCGTCGCTGACATCGCGAACGTCACCGGCGACCGGTACGGCGGCATGCTGGTGGGCGGGCTGTTCCTCAAGGAATTTGTGCCCGACGGCGTGCGCTGGGCACATGTGGACATCGCGGGCCCCGCCTTCCACGAGGGCGAGCCGTACGGATACACCCCGAAAGGC
>JASHSZ010000572.1 GCA_030040815.1 Streptosporangiaceae bacterium | reverse complement strand
GGCGGCCATGGCGGCCGGCTGAACCGAGCGGACCAGGAGCTGGGCCACGTCCACGACCTCGAGCGACTCCTTCGCCTCGCCGGAGCTCTGCTTGGCCGCTACCGCGTCGCCGAGCATCACCAGGCAGAACGGGCAGCCTGTCGAGATGGTGTCCGGATCGGTGCCGAGGGCCTCGTCGATCCGCTCGGTGTTGATGCGCTTGCCGATCCGCTCCTCCATCCACATCCGCGCGCCGCCGGCCCCGCAGCAGAAGCCGCGCTCCTTGCACCGGTGCATCTCCTGGGCCTGCACGCCGGGCACGTGTTCCATGATCTCCCGCGGCGGAGTGAACACCCGGTTGTGCCGACCGAGGAAACACGGGTCGTGGTAGGTCACCTTCTCCTCTATGGGGGTGACCGGCCTGATCCGGCCCTCGGCCACCAGCCGGGCCAGCAGCTGGGTGTGGTGGATCACCTCGTAGTTGCCGCCGAGTTGCGGGTACTCGCGGGCGATCGTGTTGAAGCAGTGCGGGCAGCTCGCGACGATCTTGCGGGCGCCCGCCTCGTTCAGCGTCTCGATGTTCTGCTGGGCCAGCATGCTGAACACGAACTCGTTGCCCATCCGCCTGGCCGGGTCGCCGGTGCACGACTCGGCGGGTCCGAGCACCGCGAAGTTGACGCCGGCGGAGTGCAGCAGCTGCGCGATGGCCCTCGTCGTCTTCTTGGCGCGGTCCTCTAGCGCCCCCGCGCAGCCGACCCAGAACAGGTACTCGACGTCGTCGCCGATCTTCCCGTCGACGACGGGGACCTCGAAGTCCAGGTCGGCCATCCAGTCCGCGCGGCGGGACTCGCCCATCCCCCACGGGTCGCCCTTGTTTTCCAAGTTCTTCAGCATGGTGGCCGCTTCGGTGGGGAAGGCGGTCTCCACCAGCACCTGGTACCGGCGCATCCCGGTGATGTGGTCGATGTGCTCGATGTCGACCGGGCACTCCTCCACGCACGCGCCGCAGTTCGTACACGACCACAGCTCGTCCGGGTGGATGACGCCGTGGGCGTCAGCGTCGCCGATGATCGGCCGCTCGGCCTCGGCCTTGGCCGCGTCCGGCAGCGCCGCTCGCGCCCCGTCCGACGAGGCAAGCAGGTAGGGAGCCTTCGCGAAGGCGTGGTCGCGGAGCTCCAGAATGATCATCTTCGGGGACAGCGGCTTGCCGGTGGCCCACGCCGGGCACTGCGACTGGCACCGACCGCATTCGGTGCAGGTGGCCAGGTCGAGCATGCCCTTCCAGCTCAGGTCCTCGACCTTGCCGATGCCGAAGACGTCGGTGTCCGGGTCGGCCTCCTCGAAGTCGAGCACCTTGCCGTTCGAGCGCATCGGCTGCAGCGGGCCCAGCCCGTTCGGGCGGCGGGAGAACAGCACGTTGAGCGGGGCTATGGCGATGTGCAGGTGCTTGGAGTAGGTGACGAAGATTCCGAAGGCAAGGATCACGGCCAGCTGCAGCAGGATGAATGTCGTCGCGAGGCCCTCGTTCGCCGCGCCCAACGGGTGCAGCCAGTGCCCCACGATCTGCGACGCAAAGGCGCCGTGCGGGTACGGGAATTGCCCGCTGTTGATCTGCGCACCGCGGTAGATCAGCAGCGTCGCGATCACCAGGAAGATGCCGAGCAGCACCAGCCAGGCGGCGCCGGTGTGCGAGCCGGCGAACCGCGACCGCCGCCCTTCCCGCTTCGGGTCGGTGGTCAGCCTGATCATCGCGAACGTGATGATTCCGACCAGCACCAGGACCGCGAACAGGTCCTCGATAAAGCCCACCCACGCCCACGTACCGATCAGGACGATCGCGAAGTGCCGACTGAACAACGAGCCGTAGGCCTCGATGATCGTCAGCAACAAGACAATGAAACCCCAGAACGTGAACGCGTGCGCGAGGCCGGGCACCGACCACTTGAGCAGCTTCCGCTGACCGATCACCTCGGTGACCTGGGTCTCGCCCTGCCTCCCCGGGTGCTCGCGCACCGCCTCAATCCGCTCGGGCGCGGGCTGCCCGGTCCGGCCTATCCGATACAGCCACCCCAGCCGCCGGCCGGCGACCGCGAACGCGACGGCCGTCAGCACGAGCCCGATGATGATGCGCAACGTCAAGGCAACCTCCAGGTGGGGCAATGGGTGACAGCGTACGCGGAATCGAGCGGAGCGATCTTCGCTAGTCCCAATCGCTGCGGCTGGTCCAGTAGCGCTCGGATCGGCCTCGGATCGGATCCGAGCGCATAAGGTAAGCGCAGCACACGCCAGGGTTATCAGGAGAGCGGTGACCGCCAGCACAGCCGCCAGCCGAGCCCGCGCCGTCGTGGCCCGGCGAACCGCGCGGCTGGACGGGCTGCGTCCCTGGCTGCCTGCCCTGCGCTATTGCGCGGTCGTCTACCTGGTTGTGCGACTCGGGCTGTTCCTGCTCGGTGCCGCGGCCTGGGCCCTCACCACCGAGCACAACTCCGTGGGACCGAACGGCAAGGTGGCGGCCCTGACCAACGGCTGGCACAACGCCATTACGGGCTGGAACAAGCAGGACTCGCTGTGGTTCCTGCAGATCGCGAGCCACGGCTACAGCGCCGGCAACGACAGCGCAGCCTTCTTCCCGGCCTACCCCGCCCTGATCCGATTCATCGGGTTTGCCTGCCTGGGCCATCTGCTGCTCGCGGCCTACATCGTCTCCAACGGCGCCCTGCTGGCGGCCCTGGTCGTGCTCTATTACCTCACCGAGCGGGAGTACGACCGCGCCGCCGCCCGCCGCGCGGTGCTGTATCTCACGATCTTCCCGACCGCGTTCTTCCTCTTCGACACCTACTCCGAGGCACTGTTCCTGCTCTTCGCCGTCAGCGCCTTGGCGCTGGCCAGGCGCGGCCGGTGGTGGTGGGCGGGGCTGGCCGGCGTGGGCGCAACCCTGACCCGCAGCACCGGCGTGGTTCTGGTGGCTGCCCTGGCCGTCGAGGCCGTCCACCAGACCGTGACGGACCGACGGCTTGCGTCGGGCAGTGGCGGCGGGCAGGGCTGGCCGACCGCCAGGCTGGCTGCCCGGCTCGGCGCGAGCGTGCTGCCGCTCGCCGGCGTCGGCGGCTACCTGCTGTTCTGGCAGCTGCGCTACCACGACTGGTACCGGCCGGTGCGGCTGGAGAACACGGTCTGGGGACGTGTTTTCACTGCCCCGTGGTACACGCTCTGGCGGGGCCTGATCATGGCCTGGCGCTACGGCCCCGTGAGTGATCAAGGCTGGTGGATGCTGGACTTCACGCTCGTGGCGGCCGGTCTCGCGCTGGCCGTCTGGGTCGGCGTGCGCGCCCGGCCGGTCTACGCCGTCTACACCTGGGGCAGCATCCTGTTCTTCCTATGCACGGCGTGGCCAGACCGGCCGTTGATGAGCGACCCGCGGTTCCTCGTGGTGATCTTCCCGCTGGTCTGGCCGCTCGCCAGCCTCGGCAGGCGGCCCGGGTGGCACGAGGCTGTCGTGGCGGTGTCGGCGGCCTCGATGGCGATCGTCGGCTGGCTGTTTCTGTCCACGACACTGGTCTTCTGAGGCCGGTCGCCGCCTAGGCTATCCGCAGCATGGATGGTACGTATGAAGCGGATCGCGATCTCCAGGAGAAACCGGACGACATCCGGAAGTGGGAGCATGGGGGCGTGAAGGTTCCCTGGTGGGTGTGGGCATGTCTGCTGGCGACTGTGGCGACCGCGCATTACGCGTGAGCCAGCTCGATCTTCAAGCGGGGCGCTGGAAGACAGTCGCAGGCGGGGCGGCCAGCCTCGCGGTGGTCGGCGGGATCATGTGGGGCGTGTTCGCGATGGCGCAGGCAGCTGGCGGGACGGTGAACTTCACCCCGTCTGTGCTGCCCTCCTACAGCGTGACTGACCGGGGTCATGAGATCCGGGTGACGATGCGGGCGGTGAACACTGGCACTGCGGCGGCAGGGGCGCTGTGCGAGGTGATCGCCGAGAACGCGGAGGGCGCGGTGCTGGGCACGGCGTGGCCGGTGATCGGCGAGGTCGTCCAGCCCGGCCGCGCGGTCAGCGAGCGGGTTCTGGTGTGGGTGAGCAGCGCGGACGTGGGGCAGTTCTGGTCGTCCTGCAGCAGCGAGGATCAGTGGATGTACTGGTCAAGGGGATAGGTAACCGCCCTGCCCTCTGCTTTTCAGCCTTCCCGCAGGCTATTGAGCGACCTGTTATCGGATCTGGCTACGCACTGTTACGCCGGGCCGCTGATTGGCCCGTGCCAGCGCGCTCGCGCCCTTCGTGGGCGTGCACGTTCACGTCGTCAGGCAGTGTCTAGCCGGTCCGCCGGAACACGAAGACCCCGTTGCTGTCGAAAATCTGCTGGTACCTGGCGCCATGCGAGAGGCTCTCCACTTCGGCACGGACGGTCACAGGCTGCCCGGACAGGCAGACCGATTCCCACGCCGTGCAGTCGGTGCTCTGGGTGTCGAACACCACATA
>JASHSZ010000571.1 GCA_030040815.1 Streptosporangiaceae bacterium | reverse complement strand
AGAACGCGGTGCCGACCTGGCAGGCCTACAACACCTGGGGCGGCTACGACCTGTACGTGGGGCCGAGCGGTGGCTACGACGACCGGTCCTACGTGGTGAGCCTCGATCGTCCGGGCGACTATGACGGCGCGTACCTGTTCATGGTGTACGAGCGCAAGCTGGTGAACCTGGCCGAGCGGCTCGGCCTGCCGCTCTCGTACCTGACCGCCATGGACATCGCCGAAAACCCGCACTCGCTGGACGGCGCCAGCGCGCTCGTGTCACCTGGCCACGACGAGTACTGGTCGCCGGCGGAGCGAGCGACCGTGACCGCGGCCAGGGACGCCGGCATGAACATCGCGTTCCTCGGCGCGAACGCGATGTTCCGCCGGACCCGGCTGGAGCCGACCGCGCTCGGCCCGAACAGGCAGGTCGTGTGCTACAAGACCAGCTACCAGCTCGACCCGCTATACGGCGTGCAGAACGACCTGGTCACCAGCGACTGGCGCGAGCCGCCGAACCCCGACCCGGAGTCCTCGCTCATCGGGACGCTGTACGAGGGCTACCCGGCGATCGCCGACTACGTGGTGCTGACACCGGGCGCGTGGATGTTCAGGGGCACCGGGGTGAGCGCGGGCACGAGCTTTCCCGTGCTGGTGGGCATCGAGTATGACCGGGTGACGCCGGGCTTCCCGGTGCAGCGGCCCATCCAGGTGCTCGCGCACTCACCGCTGACGTGCGACGGGGTGGCCAGCTTCGCCGATTCCGCGTACTACACACACCCCGGCGGTGCAGGTGTGTTCAACACCGGCACCATGCGCTGGGTAGAGGCTTTCGGCCCGCCGCTGTACGGCTGGGGGCTCACCAGCGCCGCCGGGCAGTTCACCCGGAAGGTGACGGCGAACGTGCTGACAGCGTTCGCCGACGGCCCGGCCGCGGCGAAGTACCCGGCACAGGACAACCTCGCTGCGGTGCACGAGCAAGTCGGCGATCCGCTCGGCCCGGGCGTGGCCACCGGGCAGTGAGCCAGCCACGCAGATCCGCTTGTGGTAGCACCGAAATCGTCCGCCGATGGACACCTCTGGAGTGGCGACCGGGCTGGTGTCGTTCGCCGTGTGCGGCGCAATCTTCGTCTCGATCGCCTGGGCGAGGCTGACGTCACCAGCTAGTCAGCCGCGGCGCGACCGCTGTGGACCTGAGCGCGGCTGGCAGTGGCCGGCGGTAGCGTGCAGGGGTGTCCACTGGTCGGCTGCGCGACTCGGCAGGGACTGTCGCGACGGACGAGCTGCCCGGCGTCGACGAGCTGCTCGAGGCGGCCGTTGCTGGGATCGGCGGGGTAGAACGCCCCGGCCAGGTCACGATGACGCGCGCCGTGCAGGACGCCATGCAGTCGCGTCGGCATCTCGCGGTCCAGGCGGGCACCGGAACCGGAAAGTCACTTGGCTACCTAGTGCCGGCCCTCCGGCATGCGGTGGGGGAGGGCGGCGGCGCCGTCGTGGTGTCGACCGCGACGATCGCGCTGCAGCGCCAGCTCATCGAGCGCGACCTGCCCCGACTAGCGGCGGCGCTCTCGGCGTTGCTCGGCCGGGAACCGGTGGTGGCGATTCTCAAGGGCAGGCGCAACTACCTGTGTCTCCACAAGGTGCACGGTGCCGCCGAAGCCGAGCCCGCGGACTCGCTCTTCGACGCGCGGTCGGTGTCCGCGATCGGGCGGCAGGTGACCAGGCTGCACGAGTGGGCGGCGACGACCAGTAGCGGCGACCGCGACGAGCTGATCCCTGGTGTGGACGACCGCGCATGGCGGCAGGTGTCGGTCAACGCCCGCGAGTGCATCGGCGCGCAGAAGTGCCCGTTCGGGTCTCAGTGCTTCGCCGAGCAGGCTCGGGACGCGGCCGCCGAGGCCGACATCGTGGTGACCAACCACGCCCTGCTGGCCATCGACGCCATGGAGAGCTTCATCGTCCTGCCCGAGCACGACGTGGTGGTCATCGACGAAGCGCACGACCTCGTGGACCGGGTGACGAGCGTGGCGGCCGACGAGCTCTCCTCGGTCGCGGTCGAGACGGCGGCCCGGCGCTGTGGCCGGCTCGTCGCCGAGGACCTCGCCGGTCGGCTGCGGGACGCCGCGGACAGCCTCGAGCGCGCGCTCGACGACACCCCAGCAGGGCGGCTCGACGTGCTCGCTGAGCCAGTCGAGATTGCCCTCACCGCTGCCAGGGATGCGAGCGCGGCGTGTGCCGCCGACCTGCGGAGCAACGCCGGGGGTGAGGACGATGCGGACCGACTGATGCTGACGAGGACAGCGACGGTGGCGCTGGACGAGGTCGCCGAGGCCGCCGGCCGGATGATCGCCGCCTTCGCCGATGACATCGCGGCCCGGCCGGAAGTCGTGTGGCTGGACCGGCCATCTGCCGAGGATTCCTCGCGGCCGGACACGCTGCGGGTAGCTCCGCTTCATGTCGGCGAGCTGCTGGCGGAACGGCTCTTCAAGCCCCGCACCGTAATCCTGACGTCGGCCACGCTGACGCTGGGCGGTTCGTTCGAGCCGCTCGCCCGGCAGTGGGGGCTGCCGCCGCTCGGTCAGGCCGACTCGGTGGCGCAGGCCGCCGTGGAACCTGGTCCGGTCCCGCGCCCGGATGGGGCGTCGGCAGGCACGGCCGATCGGCTGGACTGGACGGGCCTGGACGTCGGCTCTCCGTTCGACCACCGACGCAGCGCGATCCTGTACGTCGCCCGGCACCTGCCGCCGCCTGGTCGCGATGGCCTGCCGGACGCCTACCTGACCGAGTTGCGCGAGCTGATCGAGGCGGCCGGCGGACGAACGCTCGGGCTGTTCTCCTCGATGCGGGCGGCCCGGCAGGCTGCGGCCGCGCTGCGTGACCAGCTTGACGTGCCAGTGCTCTGCCAGGGGGAGGATTCGACGGGGCTGCTGGTCAGCAGGTTCGCGGCGGACGAGCCGAGCTGCTTGTTCGGCACCCTGTCGCTCTGGCAAGGCGTGGATGTGCCGGGCAGGTCGCTCCAGCTGGTCGTCATCGACCGGATACCGTTCCCCCGACCAGACGATCCGCTGGCATCTGCGCGGCAGCGGGCGGTCGCTGCCCGCGGCGGCAACGGGTTCATGACCGTGGCCGCGGCGCAGGCGGCGCTGCTGCTGGCGCAGGGCAGCGGACGGCTGCTGCGCACGGTGGACGACCGTGGCGTCGTCGCGATCCTCGACCCGCGCCTCGCCACCGCCAGGTACGGCTCCTTCTTGCGGGCCTCGCTGCCGCCGTACTGGGCCACCTACGACCCGCAGCTAGTTCGCAGCGCGCTGCGTCGGCTCGCGGCCGGGCCGGCAGAGCAGGCCGATTAGCGTCGCCGGACCTGCCTGGGCGTGGGTCCGCTGCCTGTAGTCGAGCGGTTTTGGAAGGGTCCGATACCGGTCAGCGCGCACGGGTTCTGACCTGCACAACGTAGACGGCTGTGGATTCCTCTGGACTGCCCTGGAGCCCATCGCTCACGGCCCACCGACGGCCCGCACACCCCGGAACCAGCGGGCTCCCGATGTGCGGACACTACCCACATCTGACACTCATTACCGACGCCGCCCAGGCCGCCCTGAGCGCCTCCGCCGACTTCCGCCGCCGAGCGCATGATCCAGGTGCGTCGTTGCCGCGAGCCGATGAGAGAGCTTCAATGTGAGCGTGGAAGCCGACGCAGGCGGCGCGTTGATACTGCTGTCGCGCAAGAAGGGAGCGCGCGACTGGCTGCGAACCTACCGGGTGATCTTGGACGACGACGAGGTGGCGAGGATCAGGCAGGGTCAGGCTATCGAACTGCCCGTGTCCTGTGGCCGGCACGAGATCTTGCTTGAGATCGACTGGTGCAGTAGCCCCACCGTCGAGTTCGATGCGCAGCCCGGTGAAGTGATCAGGTTCGTCTGTGAGCCCGCCGAGGCGGATCAGGCTCGGGCGGCCGTTGTGCATGCCCTGGCGACGTACATAAATCTGACCCGCGAGTGAACTGGCCTGCTGGCTGCGGGCCCGGCAGACAATGCAAGCGTGACCGTTCAGGCCCGCAGTGCCGGCACGAGTGGGAAGCGCTGACCGCCAGCTAGCGGACCATCCGATGCCCGCAATGCGGCCGGGCGTGTCGGGCACGACTGCCCAGGCCCGATCCAAGGCAGTCGGGCAGGTCCGGCGACGCGACATGCGCTGCTGACGGTCAGGGCACAGTACGGCGGGGCGAGAATGAGGCCGACGAGCTGCGGGGCGAGCTGGTCGACCAGCTGCACGGCCGACAGGCCGAGGCGCGTGCCCGCGAACTCGGCGAGCAGATCGGCTCGCCCTCGTGCGGCTGTCCACATCGGCTATAGCGGATTCGTCACCGCGAGTGACATGGTGGCCAGCCGGCTGGCCAGGCTGGCGGTGATCGCGGCGCGCCGCTGGACCTCGGAGAGGTGGCGGTCGATGGCCAGGCCGAGTTGCTACTCGGGGTGGTCGAGCGCTAAGACCCGCTTTCACGACAAGCCGGGAGCTATGCTGCTGGCGTGCACGGCAGGGGGCGATCACGAGACCGAGCTGATCGGTTGGATCCACGAAGCGGCCGACCGGCGGCTCGCCAGGGCGAGAGCTGGAGTCGTACGCGCCCCATCGAGCATCGGCCGATGCCGGGCGGCCCGCCGGCGGCTCCGCGGGGCGAGAGCTGGACTCCCGCGCGCCCGCCCGAGCCTCAGCCGATGCCGGGCGGCCGACCGGCGGCTCCGCAGGCGGACAGCCGGACTCGGGCGCGCCCAGTCGAGCGTCAGCCGATGCCGCGCAGCCGACCTGCCGGACGTCGTCGCAGGTCTCGTCTGAGGCGCCTTGGACGCGGCTGGCGGTTCGGGGTCATCATCGTGCTTGCGCTGGGGGTCCTGGGGGCCGACGGCTGGTGGCTCGTCCGCACCAGGGACATCAGGGAGTTGGAGCTCGCGCGCGAACAGACGCCGCAAGCGGTAACAGCCAAGGCGGTGTCGCAGGCCGCCGCCCTGACGTCGGCCAAAGCCACCTTCACGACCCAGGTCGCTGGCCTGACCACGGTTTTCGGGCGGGTGAGCGAGCAGCTCAGGCCGCAGCGCGTGACCCTGACCATGACCACGGTCGACGGCGCCGACCGGTTCGGCGTGACCGAGGTCGTCACCGACTCGGCCGTGTTCCTCCGCGCTCCGGGCCTCGCGAATTCGGTCGGCAGGCCGTGGATCAGCGTGCCAGTGGCCGGGCTCACCGCCGATCCGGCGCTGTTCGAGCTCTATCAGACCGGCTCGATCCCGACCCTCGACGCCGCCATGATCGGCACCGCCACCGCGGTGCGGTCGACCGGCCCGCGGATCGTAGAGGGGGTGCGGACCACGCGCTACGTAGGAACTATCGACCCGGCGCTGGCGCTCCGGCGGCTAACGCCCGCGGAGCGCCAGCTGCTCGCGCCGGAACTGACATCCGTCAGCGGAGACATCAGCTTCATCGCGTGGATCGACGCGCACCATAACCTCGTCAAGCTCCAGACGAGCGCGACGATGGACGGCTTGAACACGGTCACTACCGTCATCGTCACCGCCTTCAACCAGCGGATGCACCTCACCGTTCCCGCTTCAAGCCAGGTGTCCGCCCTGACAGCCAGCGACCTGCGCACCACCAGCAACGGCTAGCCAAGCTCTCGGGCAGGAGTGATCCCGGACCGCTCGCCGCTCTAGCGGACGTCGTGACCGGGTCGCGGCTCTTCCGGCAGCCCGGTCGCCGGGATGGCCGGAATCGAGCCGAGCCGTCCCGCCTGGTAGTCCTCGAAGGCCTGGACCAGCTCGGCCCTCGTGTTCATGACGAATGGGCCGTATGCCGCGACTGGCTCCCTGATCGGCTGCCCGCCGAGGACGAGGATGTCGAGCTTGTCGCTAGGGCCGTCCATGTGGCGCCGCGCGCCCAGCGTCAGCACGTCGCCGGGGCCGAAGACGGCGAGTTGGCCGGTGCGGACTTCGGTCCGCTCGGCGCCGACCGTTCCGGAGCCCGCCAGCACGTAGCCGAGGGCGTTGAACTCGGGCCGCCACGGCAGCCGGAACGTCGCCCCTGGCTCCACAGTCACATGCAGCAGCGTGATCGGCGTGTGCGTGACCCCGGGGCCAGGGTGGCCGTCGATCTCGCCGGCGATGACCCGGACTAGCGCGCCGCCGTCGGCGGAGCTGAGCAGCGCGACCTGGCCCGCCCTGATGTCCTGGTAGCGCGGCGGGGACATCTTCAGCACGGCCGGCAGGTTCACCCAGAGCTGGAAGCCGTGGAACAGACCCCCGCTCGCAACGAGTTCTTCAGGCGGTTCCTCGATGTGCAGGATGCCGCCGCCGGCCGTCATCCACTGCGTGTCGCCGTTGGTGATGAGGCCGCCGCCGCCGTTGGAGTCCTGGTGCCGGAAGGTCCCGTCGATCATGTACGTGACGGTCTCGAAGCCCCGGTGCGGGTGCCACGACGTGCCCTTGGGCTCGCCCGGCGCGTAATCCACCTCGCCCATCTGATCCATGTGGATAAACGGGTCCAGCGCCCGCAGGTCGACGCCTGCGAAAGCGCGGCGGACCGGGAATCCCTCGCCCTCGTAAGCCGACGGCGCGGTGGTCACCGCCAGCACCCGACGGTCGTGGCTCACTGCGGGGTCCGGCTCGGTGATGCGCGGCAGCAGCAGGATGTCTTCGACGGTCACAGCTGGCATTGCTTCCTCCTCAGGACGACAGCCTGATCGCAGCAACATTAATTGAACGCGCAACATTCCGGAACCGCGATGGCGACGCTGTTCAGTTATGCGGTGTATGTCGGCTTTCTGCGTCTGCAGCGCTGTGATGCTACTGGGGAGTAGTGATCTGCGTCTCATCGCGAAACCTACCCGGGGCGCCTCACGTCAGATCCCGTAACTCCGCGCTGGCCACCCCCGGCCAGCGGCGAAGACCCCGACGGAAGGAAGCCCATGCGCAACCCTGTCCGACTGCCTGGCGCCCTTGCTGGTCGCAAGACGATCGTCACCGTC
>JASHSZ010000570.1 GCA_030040815.1 Streptosporangiaceae bacterium | reverse complement strand
TCCTCGTTCTGGTGATCTGGCTGTTCAGCGGGGCGCACGCCAGCTTGGCGCTGTTGTGGGTGGTTGCGGCGCTGGCCGTCCTGCTGGTCGGCCGGCGCCTCATGGGCGGGCGTCACGGCAGTGAGCGCAGGTCAGGCAGGCCGCGGCGGTCACGCACGCGCCGCGGCGGCCGCGCGGCTGGACCGTGACTCGGCCGGGGCCGCAGTCCGGCGGGCTCGGGCGAGCCAGGCTGCGTGAGGGACCTGCGGTTCTACCCAGATCGAGCTATCTCGTCCAGGGTCTTTCGGCGGGACGTTCGACCCTACGTCCAGCTGATGCATCGCAGGAGCGTCGACTTAGCGGTCGAGGGGAGAGACGGTGAACGCTGAGGTCAACGTCGCGTCACAAGCACTCAGGCCTAAAGGCGCCGCTCAGCTGGCGGATCAGCAGGAATCATCGGGTGCTGGCCCAGTCATCGAGGTCCGCGGACTCCGGAAGACCTACGACGGAGTCGAAGCAGTAGCGGGTATCGATCTTGCGGTGGGCGCGGGAGAGGTATTCGCGTTCCTCGGGCCAAACGGCGCGGGCAAGACCACGACTGTCGAGATCCTGGAGGGATACCGCCGCCGCACCGCCGGGGAGGTGTGTGTTCTCGGCGTCGATCCTGCCAAGGCGGGGAGGGCTTGGCGGGCACGTATCGGCGTGGTCTTGCAGGAGTCCGAGCCGGAGGCCGAGCTGACGGTGCAGGAGTGCCTGTCCTTGTACGCCGGGTATTACCCGAGACCCCGGCAGGTCGGCGAGACGCTAGAGCTCGTTGGCCTGGCCGATCGCTGCGGCGTGCGGTGCGGTCGGTTGTCGGGTGGCCAGCGCAGGCGCCTGGACGTGGCGCTCGCGCTGATCGGCGACCCGGAGCTGATCTTCCTTGACGAGCCGACCACTGGCTTTGATCCGGCAGCGCGGCAGTCGGCCTGGCAGGTGATCGCCGGGCTCCGCGACCTCGGCAAGACGATCTTCTTGACCACGCATTACATGGAAGAGGCCGAGTACCTGGCCGACCGGATCGCCGTTCTGGCGGGCGGACGAATCGTGGCCGAGGGCACAGCGGCGACCCTCGGCGGCCGTGACACCGAGGCGTCGGTCATCACCTTCACGTTGCCGCCAGAAGTTCCAGCAGCCGATCTGCCGGGGGCGCTGACGGCCTCGGTGACCAGCACGGCCGATGGCCGGGTCGAAGCGGCGACCAAGAGCCCGCTGGGTCTGCTCGGCGTGCTGGCGGAGTGGGCTGCCGCTAGGGATATCGACATTCCCGACCTGGATGTCCACCGGCCCACCCTCGAGGACGTTTACCTGCAACTCACCAGGGGGTCGCGATGACCGCCGTTACCGAACGCCGGGGCCACCCAGCCGGAACCAGGCGGCAGCTACCCGGCCTGATAGCTCACGAGTTCGGTTCTGACTTCCGCTGCTTCCGGCGCAATATCCAGAGCGTGTTCTTCACCCTCGTCCTGCCCGTGCTGTTCCTGGTGATTCTCGCCTCGATCTTCCGCAACGCCACCGTCAAGGTGCCCGGCGGGAGCATGAAGGAGTCGGCGTACTACGTGCCGGGCATCATCGCCTTCGGCCTGATCGCTGCCGCGTTCTCCAACCTGACCGTCACCGTGGTGCGCAATCGCGAGTCCGGGATCTACAAGCGCCGCCGGGCCACCCCGCTACCAGCCAGCGCCGTCATCGCCGGACGCGCCCTGGTGGCCATCCTGACCGCGCTGGCCATCACGGCCCTGCTGCTGGTTATCGGCTGGACCGCCTACGGCGCGTCCATCCCGGGCCGCACTGCCCCGGCATTCGTCGTCGCCGTGGTCGTCGGAGCAGCGGCGTTTTGCTGCCTCGGCTTCGCCGTAGCCAGCCTTGTCCGCACGGTCGATGCCGCCCAGCCCGTGGTTCAGGCCATCGTGCTGCCGCTGAGCTTCATCTCCGGCGTGTTCATCGCCACTTCCGTGCTGCCCGCCTGGCTCGCCGACGTCGGCAAGGTCTTCCCGGTCGAGCACCTAGTCGCAGCCCTTCTCGCCGCCTACAACCCGCACACCACCGGGTCGGGATTCCGCTGGGGCGACCTGGCGATCGTGGCCGCGTGGGGCGCGGCAGGGCTGATCATCGCCGTGCGCCGATTCAACTGGCTTCCCCGCGGCGGCTAAGCGTTCCTCATCACGAACCCGGATACAGGAGGCCAGAAATGCCCAGCGCGACGATTTCAAAGGCCATAACCTCTGACGAGGCCGCCGACGCCCTCCAAGACAGACTGGGCGACGGCTACACGGTGACCCGGCGCGGCAGCGGCTCGCTGAGCGTGCACCACGGGCCGCTGGCATTCGCCACGGTGCGCCTAGGGCGAGACGGCAGCGCCACGACCTTCCACGTTCACGGCGGCGGGCTGATCCTCGGCCGCATCGTCAATGAGTTCGGCATCGCCAGGACGGTGACAACGGCCATCAAGGACAGCTTCGGCCCGGCCAACGCAAGCTGAGGGCATTACCCGGCAGAAGGCAATGAGGTCATGCGGATCTGCGCGATCCCTTCCGCCAGTCTGCGGCTGACTCGTTGGTTACCTTCGGGGGGTGACTCCTCGCAGACTGGCTCCCAGGCCAGCAGCAGCGCCGCTCTGACCGCTATCAAGGCAGTGCACACGGCTGCCTGGTTCTCGATCGAGTCCTGCATGCTGTACGTGCTCTACGCAGGATTCAGGGGACGCTCGGACCGCCGGACCGCCATAGCCGCAGCCGTCGTCACGGGCGAAATCCTGATCTTCGCCGCCAACGGCTTTCGCTGCCCGCTCAGCGACGTAGCCGAGCAAATGGGCGCCGAAAAAGGATCAGTCACAGACATTTACCTGCCAGCCTGGTTCGCTCGCAACTTGCCAGCCATCCACGCGCCGCTTCTGGCTGCCGCTGCATACTTGCACCGCAAAAGCATCAGCGCATGCCTAAGGCGCATGCACCGGCGAGTCGCCCGCTGATGACCGGTAGATCACTGCTTGGAGCCGCCTACTCCGCAGACAGCTCGTTGCAAGAATGATCACGCGGGTAGGAGCGGAGACCTTGCTCTTTACCGCGGGATTCCGGCTGCGAACGTGGCTGGTATTCGGCGAGACGCTCTCTCCGCCTCGGTGTCCGTTGCGCGTGCCGCCGAGCCCTTGCTGGCAGCCAGTCTGCATCGCCGTTTATCCCTTCACTACGGCTCCGGTGCCGGTGACGCTGGTGGTCACCTGCGGCGGATTGCCGCCGTAAATGATGGCGCCAGTACCCGGCACCGCCGCGTCCAGGCTTGTCGTGGCGGTGACCTGGATGAGGCCCGAGCCGCTGACGACGGCGTACACGTTACGTGCGGCGAGTCGGCCGAGCTGCGCCTCGCCCTTGCCGCTGACGGTGACGTCGAGCCGGGCCGCTGTCCCAGCCGCAGAGAGGAGGCCGCTGCCGGAGACAGTGACGGTCAGCTGCTGCGCGTTGATCCCGGTGACGGAGATCTGCCCGTCACCGCTGAGGTTCAGGCCCGCTAGGGATGGCATGCTGACATCTACGCTCATCGGGGTCCGGGTTATGAAGCTACCGGTGTTCCGGATGACAAGGGTTCCGGCCACGACCCGGGTGGTGACATAACTGATCAGATTGCTGTCCGCATGGACGACAACTGACTGCGGAGTGCCGACAACGATGACGACATCGTTGGCTCCTGCCAGATCTAGACTGCTGAACCTGCCCACGGCTCGCGCCTGGGTGGCCGCGACGCCCGAGCCCTGAACTTCGGAAGTCGACGACCCCCGGACATGGACCAGTAACGCGGTCCCGATCCCGATCCCGGCCAGGGCAAAGACCGCGATCACGACAGCCACGAGTGTCCGTCGGCTGTGAGGCGCCGTGCGGCGGCTGCGCTGGGGTGCTGAGGTAATAGCCATGGCTCCTCCCTTCTGACGTGCAGGCAAGCCAAACTCCCCCTATCTAGCATCAAGCCGTGACCAGACGCAGCGCAGAGCAGAACGGCCCTGCCAGCCCGGCAAAGGACCCTAGCCAGGACCGTTGCCCGGCCAATCAACCGACCTTCGGCCCTGCACGATCGAGGGCCTGGC
>JASHSZ010000072.1 GCA_030040815.1 Streptosporangiaceae bacterium | reverse complement strand
TTCGGTCGCGCCTCCGGCAGCGTACCGTCGCGATATGGACTGGGCGGCCGGAACGGGGGCGTGGTGAAACCACGCCCGCTCAGCTACACGCGGCCTGAGTCCGTAGCCGAGGCACTAGCGGCGCTGGCGCCGACCGATCTGGAAGCGAAGGTACTCGCCGGCGGTCAGTCCCTGGTGCCGCTCATGTCCATGCGGCTCGCGGCGCCTGACCTTCTGGTAGACATCAACCGCCTCGCCGAGCTCAGCTATGTCACGGTGGCCGATGGCCAGGTACGCGTCGGCGCCCTCGCCCGGCACGCCGACGTGCTGGGAAGCGCGGCGGCGGCCGCTGCGCAGCCGCTGATGCGCAAGGCGCTCCGGTTCGTCGCGCACCCGGCTATCCGCAACCGCGGCACCACCGTGGGCAGCCTCGTGCACGCCGACCCGGCCGGCGAGATGCCCGCCGTGCTGGCGCTTCTCGCCGGCACGGTGTGCGTGGCGAGCGCCGCCGGCCAGCGGTCGATCCCGGCGGAGGAGTTCTTCCTCGGACCGCTGGAGTCTGCCGTGCAGCCCGGCGAGCTCGCCACCGAGGTGCAGTTCCCGGTGCTCGCAGGTCCGGCCGCCGGAACCGGGTTCGCCGAGATCAGCCGGCGTCGCGGTGACTACGCGGTCTGCGGTGTCGCCACGCTGGCGTGGCTGGCGACAGACGGCCGCATCGGCGGCGCGAAGGCCAGCTATCTTTCGGTGGGGCCGTCCCCGGTCGTGCTCGATCTCACCGACGCGGTCGCAGGCGAGGCGCCCGACGCCTCGTCCTTTCCGGCCGCCGCGAGCCTGGCTCGGGCGCGCCTTCAGCCCAGTTCTGACATCCACGCCACGGCGGGCTACCGCCGTCACCTAGCAGGCGTCCTCACCGAGCGAGCCCTCGCCGAGGCGCTTGCGCAAGCACGAGAGGCGATGGCCGCGTGAGTGCAGCTGCCGACCACCACGGCGAGGACGTGCACGAGGTGCGCCTGGTTGTCAACGGCGCTGTGCGCACGGCGCGGGTGCCCGCTCGGCGGCTGCTGTCCGACTGCATCCGGCATGACCTTCGGCTGACCGGCACCCATGTGGGCTGCGAGCACGGCGTCTGCGGTGCCTGCACGATCCTGCTCGACGGAGCTCCGGTCCGCTCGTGCCTGCTGCTGGCGGTCAGTGCCGACGGCGCCGACATCACCACCGTCGAGGGTCTCACGGCGCCTGACGGCACGCTGTCGCCGGTGCAGCAAGCCTTCTCGGAATGTCACGGTCTCCAGTGCGGCTTCTGCACCTCCGGCTTCCTGACCACGATTACGGCCGGACTGCGGGACATTCCCGACCCCGACGACGAGCAGGCACGAGAGATGATCGGCGGCAACCTCTGCCGGTGCACCGGGTACCAGAACATCCTGGCGTCGGTGCACCGGGCTGCCGAGATCGCCCGCGAGCGGGCGGATTCGATGCCGGAGACCCTGAGCCAGACTGCCGTGACACCGGCGGGTCCGGCATGAGTCCGCTCTTCGGCGCCCGTGTGCAGCGGGTGGAAGACGACCGGCTGGTCCGCGGCCACGGAGCCTACCTGGACGACCTCGGCCCGGACGCGCTCGCCGCCGCGTTCGTGCGCAGCCCGCACGCGCACGCGCGCGTCACCGGCATCGACGTCAGCAGCGCGCTGAAGGCGCCCGGCCTGGTCGCGATCTACACCCACGCCGACCTGCCCCCCAAGCTGGCCGAGCCGCTGCCGCTGCTGATCCCGCATCCTGCGCTCACGCACGGCCGGACGCCATACCCGCTGGCGCACGGCGAAGTCAACCACGTCGGCGAGGCGGTCGCGATGGTGGTCGCGGCCGACCGGTACGTGGCAGAGGACGCCGCCGACCTGGTCGATGTCAGCTACGAGCCGCTGCCCGCCGTGGTCGGCCTGGACGCGGCCCGCGCAGCCGTGCACCTCGCGCACGAGGACGTCCCCGGCAACGTGGCCGCGAACGCGGTTCAGGAGCACGGCAACACCGCGGCCGCGATCGCGGCCGCGCCGCACGTGCTCGAACTGGACCTCGACATCGAGCGGTCCGCGTCCACGCCGCTGGAAGGCCGCGGCGTGCTGGCCCGCTGGGACGCCCAGCAGCAGCGCATGGTGCTGTGGACGTCCACCCAGACCTCGACGGGGGTACGGGCCGCCGTCGCGGCGAAGCTAGGCCTGGACCTTGGCCAGGTCGACGTCATCACCCCGGATGTCGGCGGCGGCTTCGGGGTCAAGATCGTCCATCCATGGCCCGAGGAGGTGCTCGTCCCCTGGGCTGCCCGGCTGCTCGGCCAGCCGGTCAAGTTCACCGAGGACCGGAGCGAGCACTTCATCGCGAGCGCGCACGAGCGGGCACAGCGCCATCACGTCACGGTCGGCTACGACGACGACGGGCGGATCCTCGGCCTCGACGTCAGGTTCTGGCACGACAACGGCGCCTACGTGCCCTACGGGCTCATCGTGCCGATCGTCACCTCCACCCAGCTTCTCGGGCCGTACAAGCCGGCCGCCTACCGGGTCGAGTTCGACTCGCTCTACACCAACACCGTGCTCGTGACGCCCTACCGGGGCGCGGGCCGACCGCAGGGCTGCTTCGTGATGGAACGGACCATGGACGCGATCGCGGCGGACTTGCGGCTCGACCGGACGGTGGTGCGCGAGCGCAACTTCATCCAGCCCGATGAGATGCCCTACGACCAGGGCCTGATCTTCCAGGACGGCCGCCCGCTCATCTACGACTCGGGCGACTACCCGGCCATGCTCGCCAAGATCAAGGACCTGATCGGCTGGGACAAGTTCCCGGAGCGCAAGGAGGCGGCGGCTGCCGACGGCCAGCGCCTCGGCATCGGCCTTGCCTGCTACGTCGAGGGCACCGGCGTCGGCCCGTACGAGGGCGCCCACGTGATGGTGGAGACGTCGGGCAAGGTCAAGGTCGCCACCGGCCTGACCAGCCAGGGGCAGGGCCATCAGACCATGCTGGCGCAGCTTGTCGCCGACGAGCTTGGCGTGCCGATCGCCGACGTGCAAGTCGTCACCGGCGACACCCGGCGCTTCGGCTACGCGGTCGGCACGTTCGCGTCCAGGACGGCGGTCATGAGCGGGTCGGCCGTCACGCTGGCGGCCCGGAAGGCGAGGCAGAAGGCGCTGCGCGTCGCGGCTGGCGCGCTGGAGGTGTCGCCGGCCGACCTGGAGATCACCGGCGGCCAGGTGCAGGTCAAGGGCGATCCCGACAGCGGGATCAGCCTCGGCACCGTGGCGGTGCTGTCCAACCCGCTGCGGTACGCCTTCGATGACGCCGCGAAGGCAGCGACCCAGTTTGCCGGCGGGGGTGACCCGGACAAGCCGCCGGTCGCGCCGGATGACGAGCCGGGGATCGAGGGCCGCGCCTACTTCTCGCCGGTCCGCTCCACGTTTGCCAGCGGCATGCATGCCGCCATCGTCGAGACCGACCCGGACACCGCCGAGGTCAGGATCCTGCGTTACTGCGTGGTGCACGACTGCGGCCCGCTGATCAACCCGCAGATCGTCGAGGGGCAGATCCACGGCGGCGTGGCGCAGGGCGTCGGCGGTGCGCTGTATGAGCGGATGGCCTACGACGAGACCGGCCAGCTGGTCAACGCGTCCTTCATGGACTTCCTCATGCCGTACGTGAGCGAGGTGCCCCGCCAGATCGAGATTGACCACCTCGAGACCCCGTCGCCGCTGAACCCGCTCGGCGTCAAGGGCGCCGGCGAGGCCGGGGTCATTCCGGGCGCCGCCGCGCTGGCCGCCGCGATTGAAGACGCCGAGGGCATTCCGGTCCGGTCCATGCCGCTGTCGCCGTCGGACCTCTACGAACTCCGGCAGGCCCACAACCAGCTCGCTCGACAGCGTGCGGACGGGCGGCTGGGTGAGGAAGCGATCTCGTTCCCTTATGGGTCGGCGAATGCCGGCTGACCGGGGCGCGACGCGCACGCCGCGCCTTCGCATCGGCATCGATACCGGCGGCACGTTCACCGACGTGGTCGCCTTCGACGAGCTCACCGGCGAGCTGACGGTGACGAAGACGCCCTCGACACCCGCGGACCCGGCACAGGGATTCATGACCGGGCTGGCGAAGATCCTGGGCCTGCTCGGGGCCGATCCCCGCGAGATCGCGTCCGTCAGCCACGGCACCACGATCGCGACCAACCAGCTGCTGGCCGGCGACATCGGCGAGCTCGGCTTCGTGACCAGCGAGGGTTACGAGTTCATGCTGGAGATCGCCCGGCAGTCGGTGCCCGACGGATACGGCAACTCCTACTTCTGGGTCAAGCCGGACCGGATCGTGCCGCCTGACCGGGTCAAGGCGGTGGCCGGCCGGCTGGACCACACGGGCGCGGAGCTGCGCCCGTTCGACGAGGCACAGGCGACCGCGGTGGCCCGGTGGTTCCGCGATCGCGGCATCGACACGCTCGGCGTGTGCTTCCTGCACTCCTACGCCAGCCCCGAGCACGAGGATCGGATGGCGACGGTGCTAGCCCGGGAGCATCCGGATGCGGTGGTGTCGCTGTCGTCGCGAGTGCTGCCCGAGTACCGGGAATACGAGCGGTCGATGACGACGCTGGTGGATGCGGCCGTCAAGCCGCGTGTGTCCCGGTACCTGGCCGC
>JASHSZ010000569.1 GCA_030040815.1 Streptosporangiaceae bacterium | reverse complement strand
TTGCGCGACGCCGGTGACCCGGTCGAGTTCGCCGCCCGCTACGACCGCGAAGGTGCCGACGAGCTGACCTTTCTCGACATCACCGCGTCCAGCGACGACCGCGAGACCATGTACGACGTGGTGCGGCGAACCGCCGAGCAGGTGTTCATCCCGCTGACGGTGGGCGGCGGCGTGCGGACCGTGGCCGACGTCGACAGGCTGCTCCGGGCGGGGGCGGACAAGGTCGCGCTCAACACCGCCGCGGTCGCGCGACCGGACCTCCTGCGCGAGGCTGCGTACCGGTTCGGGTCGCAGTGTGTCGTGCTGTCGGTCGACGCTCGCCGCTCGACGGATACCGAGTCCGGGTTCGAGGTGACCACGCACGGCGGGCGCCGCGGCACCGGCATCGACGCCGTGCAGTGGTCCGAGAGCGCGGTGACGGCGGGCGCTGGCGAGATATTGCTCAACTCCGTCGACGCCGACGGGACCAAATCCGGATTCGACATTGCGCTCATTGCGGCCGTTCGGTCAGCGGCCGACGTTCCCCTCATTGCGAGCGGGGGAGCCGGAGCGCTCTCGCATTTTGCCCCGGCCATCGCCGCCGGAGCCGACGCTGTGCTGGCGGCCAGCCTGTTCCACTTCGGCGAGGTGAGCATCGCTGCAGTCAAGCAAGCGCTGGCAGCGGCCGGGCACCGGGTCCGGCCGATCTCGGAGGTCCTGCATGCACACTGACGCCGCCGGGCTCGACCCCAAGATCGCTGCCCGGCTGAAGCGCAACAGCGACGGCCTCGTCGCGGCCATCGCGCAGCAGCACGACACAGGCGAGGTCTTGATGCTGGGCTGGATGGACGACGAGGCGCTGCACCGGACGCTCACGACCGGGCGGTGTACCTACTGGTCCCGCAGTCGGCAGGAGTACTGGGTCAAGGGCGAGACGTCCGGGCACGTCCAACAGGTGGTCTCGGTGGCGTTGGACTGCGACGGGGACGCCGTCCTGGTCCGGGTCGACCAGACAGATGGGGCCTGCCACACGGGGGACCGCACCTGCTTCGACGCCGACGTGCTGCTGGCGCAGGACTAGGCGAGGCTACGAGGGGTTGATGCCCGCCAGCCGGCACTGCGGCCGGGTCAGCTTCGAGATCTCGTCGGTGCTGGCGTAGGCGCGCTGGCAGGTAGCCCTGGCAGCGCTGCCGCACTGGTGCACCAGTGAGCCGCCCATGGAGCTGGGCAGGTTCACGGTGATGCAGCCGTCCCGAGAGACGTCGTAAGCGCCTGGCCGTATCGCCGCCCAGACCGCCACGGCCGCGAGGATCAGCCCGATCGCCGCGATGACGGCCGCGATCCGCCGCTTGTCGCGCCCGGTTGCCTGCTCGGCGGCCGGGATGCGGGCGAACGGCATGACGCACAGTGTAGGTGTCATCTGCGGCGCCGAGCCTGGCATGTCGGGCGGCGGTGGCCTGCTGGCTCAGGCCGCCACCAGCGGCCGGGTCGTGACCGCCGGGAGTGGGCGGCCTGCCTTGAGCGTGGCGTCGAGGTCCGTCTCCAGCCGCGCTGACTCGTCGCGGAGCTGTCGCGGGCTGACGTGCACCACGACGATTCCGACGGCGCACATCCGCTGGTGGCGTGCCATGGTCTGCTCCCAGTCCGCTGGCGACAGGTGCCATTCGCGCGAGTCGACCTCGACGGCGACGCCATACTGCGGCCACCAGGCGTCAGGCTGGGCCAGGAACGCGTCGCCGATGTACAGGCGGGCGTTATAGAGCGGCTCGGGCAGCCCCGCCCTGATGATCAGCCTGCGCAGGTCGCCTTCGGGCACGGAGCGGATACCCGCGATCACCTCTGCCAGCACGGCACGCAGATTCGCCGAGCCGTGGATGGGGCCGTCGCGAAGCTCGCCCGCGAGCTGTGCGACAGTGCACGTGCCGCGCTGCACCGCGCTGGCCACTACGGCCCGAACCGCCACCCGGTCTGCCAGTGCTCGCGCTGTATCGGCCACCGCTCGCTCGGCCGGGGCGAACCGCACCGGCCCGTCGCAGATCGCGGACTCGGGCATCCGCCGCGTCCGGTGTATCACGACGAAGCTGCAGCTCGAGCGCTTGTTGGCGGCAGGAATGAGGACGTCGACACCGCGAGAGGGGGAAGTCTGGATCCGGTAATTGGCCAGCGCAGCTGGCCCGGTGATGAGGCTCTCTGGCCCGGCGTACAACATCGACGCGATCTGAAGCTGCTCGCGGGACGGCAGTCCCGTGGTCGTCAGGTACACGCCGGGCAGCAGTCGCTGCCACGGACCCTCGCGCCTCAGACGGTGCTGAAGGGCACTGGCCGTTATCCCACCCGCGAACGCCTGCGCCCGCGTTATAACCTCTCGCTGCCAGTCGAGTGTCCATGCGGTGGGCCGTTCAGGCGACGTCATGGCGGCCAGCGTGGCGCATGCTGCCGACAAAACGATCGGTTGCTCATCATGGGTGCCTCATTGCTATTGCGGGAGCACTAGCAACGGGCCACCCATGAGCTCAGTACCGGCCGCGGTCGACGTCACCCTCGTCGATGGGTGTCTCGCTGCTATCGCCCGAGCGATAGCAACGGGTCACCCACGGGCTGGTGTCGGCTTCAAGGGCGGCGCGGCCAGGGTGTCAGTGGGCGAGGGTGACCCACAACAGGTAGCAGTTCACGGCGATGATCAAGCCCGCGGTCGCAGCGGCGGCGTAGGTGGTCAGCCGGGAGTTCACCAGCGCGCCCATGA
>JASHSZ010000568.1 GCA_030040815.1 Streptosporangiaceae bacterium | reverse complement strand
TCGGGCCGCAGCCGGGACTGGCTGAAGTTCAAGTGCGAGAACAGCCAGGAGTTTGTCATCGGCGGCTTCACCGACCCGCGCGGCAGCCGCGTGGGCTTTGGCGCGCTGCTGATCGGCTACTACGACGCGGAGGGGCGGCTGGTGTACGCCGGGAAGGTCGGCACCGGATTCGACACCTCAACCCTGACCACTCTGCTGCAGGCGATGGCGGGGCTGGAGCAGCCACAGCCGCCGTTCGACCGCGGCAGGCTGCCGCGCACCGGCGTGCACTGGGTCCAGCCGCAGCTCGTGGGCCAGGTTGGCTTCTCGGAGTGGACGACCGCTGGCGAGTTGCGCCATCCCCGCTACCTAGGGCTGCGCCGAGACAAGGACGCACTGTCGGTGACCCGCGAGCGCCCCGGCTGACGGCCAGCGCCGCGGCTGACGACAGGACGGCTACAACCCCCGGGACGTTACGCTTCGGTCGCTGGCCGCTATTCGGCGTGCACGCGCCCCGATAGGGTGTGCGTGACACATTCCGCCCCATCGTCCGTTGGCAGGCTCAGGTGAGTGACCCGAGCTTTCCGGTTTCCGTACGCGACGGCCTCGCCGTGGTCACCACGCCGGAAGAGATCGACATCTCCAACGCGGGCCTGCTGCGCGAGGCGCTGCTGGCAGCCGCCGCCACCGCGCAGCCAGTCATCGTGGTGGACATGTCGGGCACGGAGTACTGCGACTCGACCGGTCTCAACGTGCTGGTCCGCGCGCTCGAGCAGGCGGATTCCGACGGTGCGCAGCTGCGGCTCGTCATGGGCGGCACCGCGTTGCAGCGGATCCTTGCCGTCACCGGGGTAGCCGGTCTGTTCCGGATCTACGACACGCTGGGCAAGGCCCTCGAGGCAGCCTGACCCGCCGTGGCACGGTCAGCGGGCAGCGGGCCTCATCGGCCACCACGCAGGTCAGCCGCTGCCGCCGACGGCACCGGCCGACGCCGACGACGACCCCGGCGCTGACGACGGCGCCGACGAGGGCGCGGGCGAACTCGGCGGGGTCGTGGGCGTGGGCGCCGGCGTCGGCGTGGGGGCCGTCGGCGTGGGGCTGGCGGGAGCCCTGCTGGTCGACCCGGAGCCGGCCGGGTTCGGCCGCTGATTCGCCGGAGTCCCGGAGTACGCGCTTCCGTTCTGAATCAGCCCAGGCGGCTGGACCGACGGCCTGCTCGGCACCAGCATCAGCGCGATCGCCGCAACGATGACTGCACCGACCGTGACCAGGCCGCCAATCGCGGCGCCACGAACGAACGCCCGCCGATCCCTGGTTCGCCGCCACTCGGTCGTGCGCCACCGGCGCATGTCGGGCGGCAGCGCCGCACGCTGCGCGGCCCAGCTGTTGACGGGCGCGGCCGCAAGGCCGGCCGTCGGCACGAGCAGCAGCACCGCCAGTAGCGGACCCGCCAGCTCAGTGGGCCGGCTCAGCGCGCCAGCGATGCCCGCGACGCCGAGCAGCGCGAGCAGGGTTTCCGCCCAGTTGGCTCGCAAAGCTTCCCACCACCTGGCCTGCTCGCTGGTCTTGGGAGTGCGCAGGAACGCGGCCTTCCTGGCGAACAGGGCGAGTACCGACGCGCGGGCCACCACCAGTGAGGTGGACTGCCAGATGAAGAATGCGCCGATGGCGTCGCGCCAGGAAGCACCCGTGCTGCGGCGCAGCAGCGCGACGGCGCGGACCAGGCCGAGCAGCACGAGTACCGGAACGGTCGCGACCAGGAACGCGCTGAGCTTGCGAAACAGCTCACCACCGCCGGTAGCCAGGTTCGCGGCGCCGGCCAGCAGAAATACCAGGAACAGCAGCCCGAGTAGGTCGCCGTACCACTGCACGGCCCCGGCCAGGTAGGACCAGCGCTGGCCGATGCTCATCCGGTTCTGCGGCGTCGACGGGCCGGGCAGCAACGAGCGCCAGTGCATGCGGAGGATCTGGATGCCGCCGAAGCACCACCGGTACCGCTGCCCCTTGAGGGCCTCGAACGTCAGGGGCATGATGCCGCGGCCCCAGGACTCGTCCACGTGCAGACCAGACCAGCCCGACCGGAGCAGCCGCAGCGACAGCTCAGCGTCCTCGGTGATGCACCATTCGTCCCAGCCGCCAAGCTGCTCGAGCGCCACCCGCCGGATCAGCCCCATCGTTCCGGCGAAGATCGCCCCGTCCCGCTCGTTCCGCGATGGCTGGGATACGGCGAAGAAGTACTGGTAGGAGTAGTAGAGGCGGCGGTAGTACTTGGATCTCGTCCAGCCGCGGTAGTCCTGCGGCGCTTGCGTGAAACCCACCCACGGGTCGGCGAACAGCGGCGCGCACCGGCGCAGGAAGCCGGGCTTGAGCTGGTAGTCGGAGTCGACGACCCCGATGATCTCAGCCCGATCGTCGGTGAGCTCGCGCAGTGCGTAGTTCAGCGCGCCCGACTTGTAGCCCGGCCAGTTCTGCAGGTGCGCGAACTTCGCCCGGTGCCGCTTGCACCAGGCCTCGAGCGGACGCCACAGCTCCTCGTCGTCGGTGTTGTCGTCGATCACGACGATCTCGTATCGGGGATAGTCGAGCCGGGAGAGCGACCGCAGGGTGTCGAGCACCATGTCCGGCGGCTCGTTGTGCGCGGGCACGTGCAGGCTGATGAACGGCAGCTCGCTGTCGGGCACGCTGTGCGAGGCAGGCCCCCTGGACCGCCGGCGCCAGTGCTCAGAGCCGAGCGCGTCGCAGATCTCCCACAGGTAGGCACAGGCGAGCAGCGCCGCGCACACCTCCAGCAGCCAGAGCACCAGGCCGCCGATTGTGCTCGCGACGCCGAGATGACTGTCTAGGGTCCACTGGAGCACGAATGCGAGGTAGACAACGAACAGGAAGATCGCCGACGACCAGCACAGGTGGCCGCGCGCGTTCCAGCGCCGGGTGACCGGCAGCCACACCAGGCTGGCCACCAGCAACCCGGCGGCGCCGTCGATGGCGAGGTGCTCCGAGTCGCCCAGCAGCCGGAGAGCGGCCACGACGATCGCGGCGAGCACGGCCGTGCCGCCGACGGCGAAGATCAGCCGCCGGATTGTTGGCCAGGTACCGCCCGCGCGGCTCGGCCCGCGAGCCCGCACGAGCAGCCCCAGCGTCCCGATAGGAGCCGAGATGACCCCGGCCAGAACCAGCGCGGCGAGCACAGCAGGCCTTCCCTGTCGCTTCCGGCGAGCGTGATGGCCACTGCCTCGGCATCGACGGCACCCGGCCACGGCCGCCCGTACTGCCCGGTACTGCCGACCCTATGCGCGGAATCGGGGTTCCCCAACCGACCTGGGGAGCCCTCCCCAGCCGACTCAGCTGTCCGCGTTCGATCCTGCGAGTGAGTCGGGAACGGGGTCCGCGGCAGTCTCGGCCGGGACAGGGACTCGGCCGCGATGCCGCGGCTTTCCCGCTGCTTTCCGCGCGTCGATCCAGGAGTCCACGATCGCCCACTGCAGCCGCAGCCAGTCGCGCCGGCTGGCCGCTCCGCGCGGCAGCGCCTTGCCGGGCTCGTACCACCAGCGGACCACCATCGGCTCGCTGACCGGCACCGCGCGCCAGATCGACATGGGACCCACGAGATCTTCCAGGCCGGTGTGCGCGACCACCGCGACGTTCAGATCGCCGCGGCCGGCAAGGCACGCCAGCACCCCACCCGCGCGCGGCGGCAGAACGTGCGGGTTGCTGGCGGCGTCGGCTGCATCCCGCCGGCGCCCGGCACGGGTGAGGCGGGCGATGACCCGCCGGTGCCGCCCCGGTGTCCAGTTGCCGCCCTCCGGGAACAGCAGGATGGCGTCGTCGCAATCCATGTCCCTGGCCATCTCGGTGAGGCGAGTGGCAGCCGCGTGCCCGCCGCCGCGGCGGACGAAACAGGAGGGCAGCCGGCCAAGCAGCAGGTCCATGCCCGGGTCCCAGCGCAGCCGCTCAGTCAGCACGATGGCCGGCCGGCGGCGGTAGCGCGACATCAGCATCTCGACGAGCGCGAACGAGTCGCCCGGTCCGCCGTGCCTGGCCAGCACCAGCAGCGGATGCCCGGAGATACCGTCCTGATCGGGCGGCTCCTGGACCTCGACCTGGAACCCCAGCAGCCGCCTGGCGGCTGCCAGCAGGAGGGCCAGCGACTTGCGCAGCAGTGCCTCGTGCCGCCGCGACCAGCGCGCCGGGTCCCGGCGGCCAGCCAGCGGGTCCCGCAGCCACAAAGCGGCGCAGCAGACCACCAGGCTGCCGTCCAAGATCAAGTACAGCGCGCCGAGGAGGGCAAACCGCAGCAGCCGTCGTCGGCGGGTCAGCGGTGCGGCGAGCGCGCTGACGGCCGCGACAAGCAGCAACACGAGCGCCATGGCAGCAGCGATCGACGGCCAGACCGGATCGAGCACGGCGCGGCGGATGACCGTGGGCGGCGGTCTCACGCGATGTCCGGCTGCGCTGACAGATACTCGGTGGCGGCTTGGTAGCCGCGCTCGATCCGGGCCGCCACCGCCCTGGCGCTGCGATAGCGCATCGAGACCAGCGGCATGTTGTCCTCGCCGCTCGGCAGCACATGCACCCGCACGTCGGCAGGCAGGTTAGCCATCTCCTCTACGAACCGGTGCCGACGGGCCAGCTCGAACGAGGTGAGGCAGACATCCCACAGCGACCGCGGCGGCTTCAGCGGCTGCTCGATGCGGCCCACGTGCAGCACGTAGATGTCCATGGCGCCAAGAGCGAGCGCCCGTCCGACCGGGATCGAGTGCACGAGCCCGCCGTCGAGGAAGTGCTCGCCGTCGATGACGACCGGTGGCAGCAGGCCAGGGACGGCGGCCGAGGCCATGACCGCCTCAGTGAGGCTGCCGCTCGAGAACCAATGCGCCCTGGCACGCTCGATGCTCGCGGCGACGCACTGGAAAGTGACGGCGAGCTCCGCGAACGTGTCCGGGAGGTGTGCATTCAGCAGCTTGCGCAGCGGCGTCGGCGAGTACAGGTGCGTCCGGTACCTGGCGAGGGTGCTGGCGCGGGCGAGCACGTTCTCGGCGAACATCCCGGCCTCGACCAGCGAGGCCCACAATCCTGCCAGGTTCTCCACTCCCGCCATGCTCGGATCAGCGGCGATAGCCGCGCCGTTGATGGCGCCGACGCTCGTGCCCACGACCAGTCCGGGCCGGATGTCGGCCTCGAGCAGCGCGCGCAGCATCCCGACCTGGGTGGCGCCGAAGATTCCGCCGCCGCCGAGCACGATGGCCGGCCTGCTCGCCGATGTCGCCTGCTCCATCGTCTCCGCCGGTCCGGCCCGCCAGCTTCCGGCGGGAGAGCTTCCCATCGGGCCTTGTGCGTAAACGACCTGCGCTTACCCAGCCGGCCTGGTCTCTGCACGCAGCACGAGCATTGTCAGGTCGTCGTGCAGTACGCCGTCACTGAAGTCCAGCACGAGCGTGCGCATGTCCGAGACCACATCCGCAGCGCGCCGCCCGGCCAGTTGAGCGAGGCTATCGACGAGCCTTTCTGCCAACGACGCGGGCTGCGGGCTGCGGGCATCGATCAGCCCGTCAGTGTAGAAGAACAAGAGGTCACCGGCTGACAGCTGCAGCTCGCGGCTGGCTGGCTCAGGGTCGGCGAAAATGCCGAGCGGTACGCCCCCGCCCGGCAGTAGCTGTGCCCGGCCGTCGGGCTTGATCACGACTGGCCCAGGGTGCCCTGCGCTGGCGAGCACGATGTGCAAGACGCCGTCGCGCCAGCTGAGGTGTGCCGCGCTGGCGGTCACGAAGCGCCCGCCGAACTCCTCGGCGAGCATGATCTCATTCGCGCCGCGCAGCACCCGGACCGGATCCGCGTCGGAATGCGCGAGCACCCGGATGGCGTGCCGCGCGGCAGCCGTGGCCGCAGCGCCATCCTCGCCCTTGCCGCATACGTCGCCGATGGCCAAGCCCCAGCCACCAGGTGTCGGATATACGTCGTAGAAATCGCCGCCCACCTCACGCCCGCGGGTGGGCGCCAGGTGCGCGGACGCGATCTCTATGCCGGGCACCGACTTCGGCACCGGTGGCAGCAAGCTCGCCCGCAACGCGTCGGCCGTCTCGGTCCGCTGGCGGAGGGTCCGGCGCGCGGAGATGGCACGACCGAGCAGCGCCCCGATCTCCTCGGCGAGCGCCGCGTCGGCGATGCCGAACTGTCCGTCGCCGGCCTGCCGGAGCAATGTCAGCACGCCATGCCCGACGGCGCCGTCGGTGATCGGCACGGACACCAAACTGGCCGCGTCGAGCAGCGTCAGCAGCGGCATACCGGCAGTGGTGGTGCCGAGCGCGAGGTCGTCGCCCACGTGACTGAGCAGCAACGCCTGTCCTGATCTGGCCACCTCGTCAGGCACTGAGCCAGGGCCGGGATGTGCGGCCGCCGCGACCTGGGTCAGCTCAGCGGACTGCGGGTCGTCGGGACCCGCAACGTAGTGCCGCCTCAGCTCGCCGCGACGACGAACGTCGACAACCACCCAGGTAGCCAGCGCACCTGCAAGCAGTCGGGCTGACCGCTGCAGCAGCACGGACTCGCTGACCGTCGTGGCCTCGAGCAGCAGCCTGGCAGCCTCCGCGAGCAGGTCGAGTCGGCGCACGACGGCTGTCGACGCCGCCGCGTCGGCCGAGTCGGGGCCGGCGTGGCGCTCTGCTCGGCGGGGTCGACCACCATCCAGCGCAAGGGCCACGAGCACGCGGTCCGCGTCGCCCCGCACCGTCAGCGGCTGGATGAGCCAGTCGGACTGCATGATGCCATCGCTGCCGAGCACACCGCACGACAACTGCCCCGCCGCACCGGTGCGCAGCGCGGTCGCGAGCTTCGACCGGAGGGCGGCCCTGGCGGCGGGTTCCGCGAGCGTGGCAAGCGGCCGTCCGGTGGCGTAACCAGGACCGGCACCGAGCAGCTCGCTGCCGGCCACATTGGCGCGCAGCACTGTGCCCTCTCGGTCGACCACGTACAGCGGCATAGGGGTAGCCGTGAAGACCGCGTGCAGCAGCCTGCGGTCGGTGAGCGCGCCGCCGCGCTCCCTGGCAGTTGGGTCCGCCTCGGCTGCGTCGTCAGTGCTGTCTAGGGCGGCGACAGCCGCGTCTAGTTCCGCCAGCGCGGCGTCCAGTAGGAGCTTGGGCTCCGCGCGCGGAAGCTGGGCTGCCCGGCGGAGTCCGGCCGCCCGAGAGCGCAGGTCGGCTATGTCCGCGTGCGACGGGGATGAGCTGGCTGCCGCGACCCTGAGCTTGTCCGCACGATCGGCGTTCATCTGGTGCAAGCGTAACGCGCGGGCGCCGCCCGACACCGTTACCGACTCGGGGGAGCAACCCCGGAATCCCAGGGAGCGTCAGGCTTGGCCGGTGCCCTTGGTGGCTGGTGACGGCTCGGCAAGCCGGACCAGCCGCGTCAGGTATCGTCCGCATCGGGTGCTGCAGGCTCGGATGGGCGACCGCCCGGAACCCCCCGCGAGGCTGGCTCGGGGCGCCGACTACCCGGAACCTCCCGCAGCCCGTCGGCGGAAGAGCTCGGCCGGTTCCTGCGCGCGTCGTCGGCTGAGCGCTTGCGGGTCTGCGCCGGGCTGGCGTGGGCGTCGATCACGCGCTGGGCTACCTCTGTCGCTCGCAGGTTCGTCCGCTGCGAAACCTGCCGCATCCGCTCGAGCGCATCGTCCGCGCTGCAGCCAAGCGCGTGCATGAGGATCCCCTTGGCCTGGTCGACTATTGCCCGCGAGCTGGCAGCGTCCCGCAGCTGGTCGGCGAGCCGTCGTGAGTCGCCGTACTCCGCGACGGCGCCGACGAGTGCGCTGCCGTAGGCGACCAGCAGCTCGGCCAGCTGAACCTGGTCCGGGTCGATTGATCGCGGCCGCAGTCCGAACAGCGACAGCGTGACGAGCACCTGGCCGGAGTAGCTGAGCACCAGGCAGCTACGGATACCCATCCGCAGCGCGGCGTCGGTGAACTCCGGCCAGCGGCCCTCAGACAGTGTGTCTGGACAGCTCACCCGGCCGCCGGATGTCATGGCATCGATCAGCGGCCCGCGGTAGCTGGCGAGCTGCACCTCGACGAGCCGGGACGATTCCGGGTGGCTTGAGGCCTGGGCTGAGAGCTGGCCCTGTCGCCACACCGCCACGTCCGCGGCCGCACACCCGGCCACCTGGCGTGCCGCAAGGTCGGTGAGCTGGCTCAGCGATCGCTCCTCGGTGGCCGCCGCGAGGGTAAGCAGCGCCGCGGTACGCTCGGCCAGGTCCGAAGTCGGCACGCCGAGCACTACCCGTCAGCGGGGCCGGCAACGTTCGCGAGGGCGGCGAGGCCTTCGTCCACGGTGTCGTAGAGGGTCAGCTTGTCCGCGAGTCCGGTGATCCACAGGGTCTTGGTGTACCGGTACCGCGCGCCGGCCAGAGCCAGCCTCCCGCCGCTGGCCTCGGCCTTTTTCCAGTGTCCGACGATGACCGCGAGCGCGCTCGTGTCGAGAAACGTCACGTCGCCGAAATCGAGAATGATCCTGCTGTGATCGGCGGCGGCGCGCGTCAGGCACTCGTCGAGCTGCGGGCTCGTGACGATGTCCAGATCTCCGCTGATCGTGATGACCATGGTGTCACCGCGGCTCTCGGCTGAGAGCGAGGCTCCCTCCACGCTCCACCACACTCCGCCCTGATTGCTGGCTGTCGCACCCACAACGGTATACCGGTGTCGGCAGATGGTCGCCTGCGCCGATGCCGGGTGCATACCCGCTTATCGGGCGGGCAGGTAGCAGACGGACCGGCGCGACGGCATGGCGTTGCTTCGATGCTGTCGGTAAGAAGCAGGCCGCCTGCTGCCGAGGCGGGCGGCCGTAGCTGATGCATGGGGGGTTCGCGGTGACCGACCAGGCTGGCCTTGGCGGGGGGTTCCGCCACGTGGCCTGGTTGTACCGGACGGCCGACGAGTACGCGGCCGGTGTTGCCGCGTACGTTGCGGCGGGCGCGTCTGCGGGCGAGCCCGTGCTGATAGCAGTCCCGGCTGGCCGACTGCCGCCTGGCTGGAGTCTCCCGGACCGGACGACTGGCGCGCACAGCCTGGATGTCGAGGAGCTCGGCCGGAACCCTGCGCGCATGGTGCCCGTGGTGCGCGCCTTCGCCGCCGACCACCCCGGCCGACGGGTCCGGGTTGTCGCGGAACTTGCGTGGGTAGGTCGCTCCGCCTCCGAGCTGAGTGAAGTAGCGCGATACGAAATAATGATTAATCCGGCTTTCGCCAGCTCGCCTGTCAGCATGCTCTGCCTCTATGACGCTGTCGGCCTGCCCGGATCCGCGGCGTCCGCTGCCCGCGCTAGTCACCCGTGGATCCGGCAAGCCGCGGGCGAAGTGCGCAGCGGCGACTACGACGCGACGGCGGCGACGCAGGCTCGGCTTGGGCCGCTCCCCGTGCCGTCCTGGGCGACGGCCCTGTCCTACCGGTACGATCTGCGCCCCGTGCGCGCGTTCGTCGCGGCTGAGGCCGCCCGCGCCGGGCTATCAGGGACACGCCGGACGGACCTCGTCATCGCCGCCAGCGAGGTAGCCGCCAATACGATCAAGCACACCGATGGCGGCGGCATCGTCCGGGTGTGGGCTACCAGCGATGAGGTGTTGTGCCAGTTCGACGACTCCGGTTATATCGACGACCCGCTCGCCGGATATGGCCGTCTGACGGCCGACGTGTCGGGCGGGCAGGGGTTGTGGCTGGTCAATCAGGTCTGCGACCTGGCCGAGATCCGCACCAGCGCCGCCGGCACGACGATCCGGCTGCATATGCTCCGGGAGCGGCCTTCGGCGAGCCTGGCAGACCCAGCTCGGGCGGGTCATGCCTGAATCGGGCTGGCGCTAGCGGTCGGCGGTCGGCGCCGCGCCGGTCGGCTGCGGCTCGGCTGGGCCGGAGTCTTCACCCGATGTGTTGGCCTCCGAGTCCGCGGAAGCGGACTCGGAAGCCAGCGCTTGCCCGCCGTCAGGGTCATCAGGCGGCGAGTGCTGCAGCAGTTCGAGCGCCGCGTGCGGCAGCTCGCGCAGCCGGAGGTTGCTGAGCACCGGCGCCCTGGCTACCAGGATCACGCCCACGACGAGGGCGAGGACACCGGCGATCTGCACCGCCACCAGCAGCGGCGAGACCCGCACGACGTCGCCAAAGACCACCACGCCGAGCACGATTCCCGCGGTCGGCTCGGCCGCGGTGACCGCCGGCAGCGACGCGTGCAAGGGGGCCGAATTAAAGGCATTCTGCATGAGCCAGAACCCGATGAGGCTAGCGATCACCGTTGCGTAGCCCGGCCAGTGCACCAGCAGGTTCAGTGGGTGCCTGCCATCGATGATCTGCACGCTGCGCCTGGTGAATGCGTCCGCGATGCCCAGCATGAGCCCGGCCGCGGTGCCGGTGAGCGTGGCTCGCACCGCGCCGGACCGGCTGCGTCCTAGCTGGACGAGCAAGATGGCGATAAGCGCGATGCCGCCCGCGGCGGGCCAGTGCGTGAAGGAGCCGAACGACTCGGACGGGGCCTTGACCGTCTTCGTCAGGGACAGCGCCGCGACGCCGGCACTGAGCACCACAGCGCCGATGACCTCGGTCTTGTGTAGCGGCTGGCCGGACAGTGGCACGGCGAGGATCAGGGCAAAGATCAGGTTGAGCGTGAGCAGCGGCTCGGTGACCGACAGCGTCAGATGGCCGAGAGTCCAGGCCTGGACCAGGTATCCGGCGACCATGACCGCGATGCCAAGGAGCCACCTGCGGTTGCGGATGAGGCGGGCGATGAGGCGGAGGTGCAGGAATTGCGTGTCGTGGACCTGCTCGGCCGCGTGCTGCTGCAACACGAAGCCAGACCCCGTGAGCATCGCCGCGAGAACGGCGAGCCCTACGTAGAGCGCGTTCATGGTGGCCCTGAGGGCCAGTGCTGCAAGCCGTGGCGGGTGCCGACCAGGGCGGCGCCGGACAGCAGCCGGTGCCAACCGGGCTGCCCTGGCAGCTCCAGTTGGGTGCCCGGCAGCCACGGTTCAGTGCGCACATACTCCCCAACGAGCGGGCCCGCTTCCGCGTTCTCCGCATCGCCGCGCTTCCGGCGCGCGACCAGCTGCGGACGTCTAACACACTACCCGCTGCCCCGCGGCCGGGCACGTCCGCTGGTCGTCGGCCAGTCGGCTGCCTTGGCGCGGCCCGAGAAATGTCGGATGATCTCGATATTATGCTCGAAAGAGCATGTTGATCTGGGGGAAGGCGAGCCTGGTGGACGCGCTGACGGTCGGCTGAGAGTCGGTCCGTCAGCTCGTCCGGCTCACCAGGCGAACACGCTGGCCCCGCCGGTGGTCTCGATGGGCAGCACCCAGGCCAGCCGCATCTGGGTGGCGTGGCCGCCGATGATTACCAGTTGCCTGGTGCCGCACTGCGTCCATACCTCGTGGCCGTTCGCGCTGGCCCACAGCACACCGCAGAAGTATGGCCCGTAGGCGGCGCTTGACGAGCCGACCGGGATGCTCCGGAGCACCTTGCCGGACGCGGCAGAGTGCTCCACTAGGAGCACGCGGCCCCGGCTGATCGCAAAGCCCAGCCCTATGTTGCCGTCCTGGGTGAAGCTCTCGGAGGCGCCGCCTGCGTAGGGCCGGGAATCGGCCAGCAGTGAGGAACCAGGGGGGAATGACGCGGTGGTGTCCACGAGGAGGTTCTGACCTCGTGCCACGGTGTCGATCGACGCGACTAGGTTGTTCCCGTAGCCCACGAACGGCGAGCTTGCTCCGCTATCGAAGGCGACCGGCCAGTTGCCGATGAGCGTGCCGGTCTGCAGGTTGTAGACCACCAGGCTGCCGCTCGGCCCGCTCGGCCCGTAGCTGTTCCAGGCAGCGGTAATGAAAGAGAGCCGGGTGCCCGGCGCGTTGACGGCCATGCTGACGACTTGAGTGCCAGGGGGCGTCGGCAGGTCCGGCAGAACCTGGCGCAGCGCACCAGGCTTCCCGGACGCGCCGACCCGGATCTCGGCGAAGCTGAGCGTTCCGTCGCTGTCCTGCTGCGCCAGCACGAACAGCCGGTCGCCGGGCGAGGCGGCGGCGGCGCTGAAGCTGACGCCGCTGTGGACCGGCAGCAGGACCGTGACGACCCTGCCGGTCGCCGCGTTCCTCAGTTCGGCGGGAGTGGCGGGTGCATTTACGACGTCGGCGAAGGTCGCCGAGCTGTTGACGAACACGTACGGCTGGCCGGGTGGAGCCGGGTACGCCGAGCTCTGGGCTTGCAATGCCGCGCCGCCAGGCTTCCCGCCACCGGCCAGGCCGCCGGCCGCCAGCAGGCCTGCCACCAGGCCGACGACGGCAAGCGCAAACCCTGTGGCGGCAGCGGTCCGGGCGGCCCTGCGCCTGATCCGGCTGCGCAGCGCAGCGACGGCCGGGGCTGGAGTAGCCCGCAGCGGCTCCGTCCACTCCTCGAATAGGCTGCGAAGTTCACAGTCCTGCATCACGCCACCCCCTCTGATCGCCTCGTCAGGCACTGTTCGAGGTGCCGTCGGCCGGCGGCGAGCCTGGTCTTGACCGTTCCTAATGGGAGCCCGGACTCGCGCGCGATCACGTGGACCGGCAGGTCGGCGACGTAGTGCAGCACGATGACCTGGCGCTCGTGCAAGGGCAGGCCGAGCAGGGCCACCCCGAGCGGGGTGTACTTCAGGTCGTCGGCGGGCTCGGGGCCGACCGGGCGGTGCTGCGCCGCGAGCCGGCCGGCGACCGCCAGGTTGCGTCTCCGTCGGCGCCCCGAGTCGATGGCGATGCGCAGCGCCACCTTGCGCACCCAGGCCTCCGGAAGGTCGTAATCCCGCAGCCGCCACCATCGCGCCAGGGCGCGGGCGTAGGCCTCCTGGGCCACGTCCTCCGCCTCGTGCCTGCTCCCGGTGATCGCCGCGACCAGAGCGACGGTGCGGCCGTAGCTGGCCTGATAAAACTCCTCGAAGAACTGCTCGTCGTGGCGCAACGCGCGCTCCCGGTTCTCCGGCCGTGCTGGTCAGGTCACACCGTTACACGCCCCGCACTCCCCGGCGGGATTGCGGATCTGGTAACGATAAGGTAACAAGCCATGCATCCGATTAACCAATCCGCAGATGTCAGTGCTGGTCCCATTCCAGGGCCCGCTCGGCCGATCGGTGACCCTGCCCTAACGGCTAGGGGTCAGCACGAACTCAGCACGCTATCGGGAACTGACTGGAACCAACTCGGAATAACACGCAAAACGGTCAGCAACTTGAAGTTCGGAGTACACGGCCCCCAGACCCCCGCATCAACAGGCCTGAACGCCGGTTATTACCGCACGTCAAGTCCGGTGACGGCCCGCCGATGATCGTGCGCCGGATTTCCGACGTAACGTAGAAAATTCGTGAAACCTGTCAAGGTGCGTGCAGTTCTCGCAGGTAGATGCCCTGTCGGCCGGTGTCGCGTCAGCACAAACTCAGCACAGAATGAGATGACCAGTTATTGCATAGCGGTGCCGCCGGGCTGGCCGGCCGAACCTGGTCGCGATCGGCGCCTGCGAGCCAGTGCAGCTCGACCATGCCCTGCACATGATGGCGATTACTCAGCTACGCGGCGACACACCGAGCGCGCCTAGCACCGACGCAAGCGAGCCGCGGGCAGGAGCCGCAAAGAAGTAGTCCGGTGCTTGACCCCAAGGACGCACTCCGCTGCCTGAGCCACCGACTATCCGGCATCGCCTGTCGCCAGCAGTCTCTGTGCCAGGTGACGTGTGTCGCGTTTGCCCGCCGCTGCGGCGTCATCGGTGACCAGCTATCGCGGTTCACTGAATCCGTTCTTGCTGGCGAGTTCCCCATTAGCCTGCAAGTAGGCAAGGACCGCGGTCACCCGGCGGTCGAACCTCTTTGCGTCGGGCAGCCGCAGCTTGCGGAAGATGCTGGAAACGTGTCGCTCGACGGACTTCTTGGACAGCGCCAGGTGCATGGCGATCTCATTGTTTGCGTGACCGCTTGCCATCTCGGCGAGAACGTCGAGTTCGCGGATGGAAAGTGCGTCGAGCGTGGAGGGAAGCCGGCGTCGCACGAGGGCATTGACGATCGAGGGATCGAGTACGGTGTCGCCGGCGTGCGCGCCATGGATGGCGCTCAGCAGGGTCTCGAGGTCGCCGACTCGGTCGTCGAGCAGGTAACCAACACCGGCAGCGCCGCTGCGCAGTAGTTCGAGGGCATACCCGTCACCTGCTTCAGCAATGACAACGACGCCGACTCTCGGATGCTGAGCGCGTAGCTGCTGGGCGGCCTTGAATGCTGCCTCGGCGTTGACTCGAGGAGTGCGGATGCCAACGATAAGCACATCGGGGCGGTACCTGCGCACGGCAGTGAGAGTTTCCGGGTGGCTGTCGACGCGGGCGACGACGTTAATGCTCCGAATGCCGCTGAGCAAGCAGCCCAGGCCCTCCCTGGTCAGGAAGTTGTCGCTCGCGATGACGGCGCGAAGGGCGGTGGGCGGCTCGGGCATGGCGGGCGCTCCTCGGTTGGCGTGCTTGAGTCTTTCCGGCTCCCGGCCGGCAGGTCGACAATGCGGCCGGAGCTGAGGTGGACTCGAATTCTGACATCCAGGGCTGGTCGGTGTTTCTCCTGACGATACGAGCCGAGGGTGTGCCCCGAGGGTCTGAGGGCGGGCCCTATTTGACGGCGTTAGCAACGGCCATACGCTTTTGACGACATCCGCTCAGACGGCGGCCACTTGGTTTCCCCGCCGTACACGGTCTGCGGTTCCCGGCCGCGACCGTCTACTGGACTGGAGGAGCCGATATGGCCACCAAGCGAGCCGTCAAGCCGAGCACTGTCGAGGTTAGGTTCACGCTTCCCGCAGAGGTTCACGCCGACAGCGTGGCCCTGTGCGGCGAGTTCAACGCATGGTCGCGCGAGGACATCCGGCTCGCACGCGAGGGCGATGGCTCCTGGGCGGCGACCGTCGCCCTCGAGCCGGGCCACAGCTACCGCTATCGGTACCTGCTCGATGGCGAGCGATGGGAGAACTCCTGGAAGGCCGACCGTTATGAGCCGAACCCATTCGGCAGCGACGACTCGGTCATCGTCGTGGAGTGACTAGCGGCCAGCTGCCGTATCGAATGTGCTCCCGGTGGCCCGGTTCGACGCCGACGCCGGAAGGTGGCCGTGCCTCCGGACCAACGCAGACGTGGCGTCAGCACTGATGGTGGCCGGCGTCGCGACTGCGGCAGCAGCTCCACGATGGTACGGATCCTGGCCACACAGCTGCGCCCGGACAGCTAGCGGGCGCTCGTCGCCGGATACGACGTGCCCGCCCAGGCCCTGAAGTAATTTTTCTAGCGAAGTCACATGACTCTGGGTAATCAATAAAGCGTTCCGCATCGCCCAGAATCTGATTGCCAGCGGCAGCCAGGTCAGGTCAGCGGATGGCCCTCAGCCTGGCCCGGCTCGGTGCTCCAGTCGCGGCGCGCCGGTGTATAGACGGCTTCGCCGTCCACGTCGCGGACCGAGAGCAGGCCTGCCGACGTCATCTCGGCCAGCGCCTGGTCCAGGAGGGCATCGTCAATTCGCGTGGCCGCTGCGACCGCGGCCCGACTGACGCGTCGGCCGGTGAACTCCAGCGTGGCGATCGCCTCGAAGATGTGGGCGCCAGTGTCGGTCAGGGTCTGGGCGTCCACCGGTGGCTGTGCCATCTGCGCCTCCCGATCAGCGTGCGAAACCTCAGCGACTCCACATGAGTTGCCGCGTATCGCCGGGGGAAACCTGCCGGCACCGCCGGGCGCAGCTCGGCGACCCCAGTTACTTGCCGGAATTGCCGCTTGGCGTGGGCTTGGCGCTCGGTGGCGGGTCATGCGGCGCCATCTCATCCTTGTGGGCGGCGCGGGCCTCTGCTCGCGCCCGGGCGAGCCGCAGCTGCGTGACCTGGGCTACGGTCGTGGCCAGACCCCTGGACATCCAGGTCAGCATCGGCGGGACCTCGGCGTGCCAGGTCCCCATCGTGTGGCCGCCGCCAGGCGTAAAGACGAGCGGGACGCTGGCCTCGTGGACCTGCAACTCCTGCGCGAAGTACGTGGCGTTCGCCACATCCAGCTTGTCGTCCGCGCCCGCACCCAGCCAGAACTGCGGCAGCCTCGCCCCAGCGGCCACCGTCCGCACCTCGTCGACCGGCGTGTTCGCGATCTTGAGCGCGCTGTCGTTGCCGAACGGACTCACCGTCTTGCCAGAGGCCAGCTTGTTGTCGTACGGCGTGAAGTAGCCGCTCAGCGACGCCGCGAACCCGTAGCGGTAGCGGAACCGCAGCGCCATATTGGCGGCGCAGTAGCCGCCCTCGGAGTAGCCGGCGACCCCCCAGCCGAGGCCAGGTAGCTGCACGCGCAGCATGTGCGCGATGTCGTTGGGCACATCCTGGGCGAGATAGGTCAGGTCCGCCGGGCCGCCGACCTGGTTGAGGCACTGCAGCGAGATGCGGTTGCCGCCGTTGGCGCTCGGCATGACCAGCACGACCGGGCTGGCCTGGTGGGCTCGGATCAGCTCGGTCAGCGTCTGGGTCACCCCGACCACGTTGATCCAGTCCGCCGGATCACCAGGCTGGCCGTGGATCAGCTCGATCACGGGGAATCGGTAGGTGGCGTACTGCGGCTCGAAATACTGCGGCGGCAGGTAGACGTAGCCTACCCGGTTGATGTGGCTCAGCTTTCCTGGCATGTCTAGGGCGAACGTGTAGCCGTCCTGCAGCGCCAGCCGCAGGTAGACGGCGCGCTGGTCGAACGAGTGGTCCTTGCTCCCTGACGTCAGGAGGCTGCCCTGGGAGACCTGCGGACCGGCGTTCGGGCTCGGGTTGGAGAAGTCTGCGATCGCCGCGCCCCAGGTGGCGTAGTAGCCGAAATACCGGTTTACCGCCAGCACGCCGAACGACATAGCCATGACGAACGACAGGACCGCGGCGATGATCTTGGTTGCCAGGTGCCTGGTTACGATGACGCGCCAGATCAGAACGCCGAACAGCACTACCAGCAGGGCGAAGAGCACCCAGCTCTGCGGTTCCAGCATCTGATAGCCCCCGGAATTGACTCAACGCTCCCACGCTAATGCACTCAGTCTGATGCACAGCTAACGCGCTGCCGGCGTTGGGAGGTCCCGGCCTGGCCGGTCTATGACGAAGTTGGGATGAAGCCCATACCGGTTTATTGCGTGATCGCTCCGACATGGGTCGGGCGGCCGGCGCCGATGTTTGACTCGCGCACCACGGGAACGAAAGACAGCGCAGGCGGACCCCCCACTCGCCGCAGGGAGTGCTGAAATGAACACGCAAGCGACCCGCATACCCACGGCGCGGACTGACCTCGAGGCACTCGGCGACGCCGATCTGCTGACGGTGATCCAGTCCCTGCCGTATGACGACAGCCGGCGCGACGCAGCCTGCGAGGTACTGGTCAGCCGGTACCAGCCGCTGGTCAGGTCCTGTGTGCTGCGCTACAAAAACAGCAGCGAGCCTCTCGAAGAGCTCATGCAGGTTGGATACGTTGGCCTGCTCAAGGCGATCAACAACTTCGATGTGACGCTTGGCACCAGCCTGGCCGGTTACGCCCAGCCGTGCGTCAGTGGCGAGATCAAGCGGCACTTCCGCGACAAGCGATGGCAGATTCGGGTCCAGCGGTCCCTGCAGGAACTGCGGCTCGAGCTGCGGAACACCGCCGGCCGGCTCACGGCCGAGCTCGGCCGCGAACCGTCCGATAGTGAACTGGCTGCCCAGGTCGGCGTCAGCGAGGAGGACGTGCGAGCGGCGCGACAGGCGGACCGGGCGTTCCGGGCCGCGTCGCTGGATTCGCCGGTCAGCGGCGAAGGCGGCGCCGCGAGCCTCGGCGAGCTACTCGGCGACGATGACCCGCAGCTCGAGCACATGCTCGATATGGAGGCGGTCTGGGCGCACTGGGGCGAGCTGCCCGAGCGCGAGCAGAAGCTGCTGTTAATGCGCTTCTACGGCAACATGACCCAATCGGAGATCGGCCAGCGGCTCGGCATCTCGCAGATGCACGTGTCAAGGCTGCTCGCCGAGGCGCTCTCGTTCCTGCGCCAGCGCCTGACCGAGCGTGCGCCCGTCCCCGCGTAGCCAGTCCGGATCAGGGGATTAGTGCGGACCCCGGAACTCTGCTGAAGACCGCCGCGTCCCTGACGCTGCTAGCGATCAGTGCCATCCTGGCATTCGCCGTGATGGCGCATCCGTCGTTCTTCAGCTTCCGGGTGGCAGGCTGGACGCTCATGGTTGCCATGCCCGGGTGCCGTGCTGGCGCGCCGAGGTAGTGGCTGGCTGCCGCCGTGTCGTCCTGACCGGCACGGGTCTGCGCGCCGAGATCGACCCCACTGTCGCAACATCTCTCCGCTCGAGCCTGTCGACGTCCTCGTGGGCAACCCCGTCAGGGGTGAAGTAACGCGCAACGCCGCAGTCCGACTGAGCTTGCCGGCATCGTTACCTACGCGTTATATTTTGCACAGCTGTGTCTGCGACGAAGGCACACCCTCGCACCGTCAGCGTGCGATCAGCGGGTGTGCTTTTGGTGTTTCTGGCACCCGACTGTGATCGCGCCGTGACGTCCGCGAGTGACGACACTCGGCAGGCCGGGGTCGACGACCCCAAGCCCCGATCCGGGAGGCAACCTCATGCGTATCGCGCTCGTCACGGCGCATACCCCCCTGCGGGCTGGCGAGTTCGCCCAGCCCGTGTCGCTGGCCAAGGCGCTGGCGGCGCGCGGTCACCGCGTGACCGTCTACACACGGCAGCAGAACACGCACTCGGCGCGCACCACGATCCTCGGCCGCGGCGTGTCGGTGGAACACGTCACGGCGGGACCAGTCCGACCGCTCGCGGCCGACGCGGCGGCGCGGCACATGCCGGAGGTTGCTGCCTATCTGGCCGACCACTGGCACGCCCGGCCGCCGCACGTCGTGCACGCCTTCTCGTGGCTCGGCGGTATGGCCGCAGTTGGCGCGGTGCGCGGCACCGGCACGCCAGTGGTGCTGACGTTCGAGTCGCTGGCGGCCGCGGAGCGCCGTCACGCCACCGATAGCGGAGCCTCGACGGCTCGGCTGCGGCTGGAGGCGTGCCTTGCTCACGCCGCCCGCGCGGTGCTCGCCAGTTCGTGCGAGGAGGCGGCGGAACTGGCCCGGTCAGGCGTTCCGAAGTCCGCGATCCGAGTGGTGCCGTGCGGCGTCGACACCGACCTGTTTAGCCCGGTGGGTGCCACGGCGGAGCGGCGGGGCCGGTTCCGCCTCGTCGCGTTCGCCTCGGTCGGCCAGCCGTGCGGGCTGGCGGCCGTGGTGCTGGCGCTCACCCAGCTGCCGGACACCGAGCTGGTGATCGCAGGCGGCCCGGCGGTCCGGCACGTGCCGCGGACGGGTGCCTGGCGCGAGCTCGCCCGCCTCGCGTCCGCTGTGGGCGTCCGCAATCGGATCATCTTTGCCGGCGAGCTGTCCGAGGCGGAGCTGCCCGCCCTGCTGCGCTCGGCGGACCTCACGGTCGCCGCGTCCCGCTACGAGCCGTCGGGTGTCGCGGCGCTGCAGGCGATGGCGTGCGGCGTCCCGGTCGTCGGGCCGGCCGTCGGAGCCCTGAGCGACGCGGTCGTCGACGGCGTCACCGGCCTGCTCATCGAGTCGGATAACGCCGCCATGCTCGCGCGGCGGATCCGCATGCTGCAAGCCAGGCCCGCCCAGCGGGAGGCGCTCGGAATCGCGGCGGCGGACCGGGCCAGGTCCCGGTATGACCTCAGCCGGATCGCACGCGAGACAGCCGCCGCCTACGAGTGGTGCCTGCGGGGTCAGGTCGCCGGTTCTGCCTCTCCGGACGACGACTTCGACCCCGATGCCGACCTGGCCGACGCCCGCGAGCTGGCCGGGACCGGCTGACCGCCGCGTCCTGAGTGCGGCCAGCCCAGCCGGGTACGGCATGCTTGACTGACGCGGTCCGCGAGCGTTGCGGCGGCACCGGCCCGTGTCACCGCGTTCCCTCTCTATGGAGCTGCCGTGCTGACGACCGAGCAGGCCCGGCTGGCCGAGTACACCACGCTGCGGCTGGGCGGTCCTGCCCGGCGATTTAGCGTGGCCGCCAGCGCGGCGGAGCTTGTCTCGGCCGTGGCGGCGGCCGACCGGGACGGCGAGCCGCTGCTCGTGCTCGGCGGCGGCAGCAATCTCGTCGTCGCGGACGAGGGTTTCCCTGGCGTCGTGGTGCAGGCGGCGTCCGCCGGGCTGGCGTTCGCGCCCGACGGCGAGACGGTCGAGGTGACGGCCGCAGCCGGGCAGGACTGGGACGAGACGGTGCGGCACTGCCTTGCCGAGGGGCTGTCGGGCATCGAGTGCCTGTCGGGCATTCCGGGCAGCGCCGGGGCGACGCCGATCCAGAACGTCGGCGCCTACGGTCAGGAGGTCGCGGAGACCATCGCCGCGGTCCGGGCCTACGACCGGGTGGCCGGTCAGGTCGTTCGGCTTGGACCCGCCGACCTGGAGTTTGGCTACCGGACCAGCATGTTCAAGCGGCAGGCCGCGGCCTGCGGTGACGGCTCGCCGGACGGCGCTGGCGGCGGGGCAGGACGCGCGCCCGGAGCCGCGACGGGCAGGTTTGTCGTCCTGGACGTAACGGTCCGGCTGGCGGCCAGCCCGCTGTCGGCGCCAGTCCGCTATGCCGAGCTGGCCAGGTTGCTCGACGTTACCGAGGGCAGCCGGGTGCCGCTCGGCGATGCCCGCGCCGCGGTGCTGGAGCTACGTCGGGGCAAGGGGATGGTCCTCGATGACGCCGACCCGGACACTCGCAGCGCTGGCTCGTTTTTCACCAACCCGGTCGTGCCCGCGACGCAGCTCGGCGAGCTGACCGCGCGGCTCGCCGGTCCGGGCGGCATACCGCACTGGCCCGCGGCCGACGGTGCCATGAAGCTGTCGGCTGCGTGGCTGATCGAGCACGCCGGATTCGCGCGCGGATTCCGGCTGGCCGACGACCCGGACGGGGCACGCATCTCCACCAAGCACACCCTCGCGCTGACCAACCCCGGCGGGGCCAGCACCGCCGGCCTGATCAGCCTGGCCTCGGCGATCCGGGACGGCGTGCGCGCCGCGTTCGGGGTCGAGCTCGCCGCCGAGCCGAC
>JASHSZ010000567.1 GCA_030040815.1 Streptosporangiaceae bacterium | reverse complement strand
GCTGGCCCGGCGGTATCAGGCCACAGGTGGGCCGCCACGGTCTCGCGGTCGTGCGGTCCAGGGCGCAAGGCGAGGAAAGCGAGCAGCCGGCCGGCCGGCGGGGGGAGCGGAAGCTGCTCGCCGTCACGTTCCGCGGCCACTCCCCCCAGCAGCCGAACCTGCAGCACGGCCTCACCTTATATCTGCGTCCCAGGCTGGGGCCATACCCGGCATTTGACGCTGCGTTGACGGAGCCGAAGACGGCCTCTGCTCAGGCTGATGGCTGACAGCTCGGCAGCACAGCCGAGTGAACCCCCGGCATACCGCCGGGCGATAGGAGGCCATCATGACCATCGACCAGGACAAGCTGGGAGAGCTTCTCGGCAGGTTCGTCACCGACCTCGGTGCCACGATCGGCGCCGGGAACGTTGTTGTCGGGCACCGGCTGGGCCTGTACCGCAGCCTCGCCGACGGCCCGGCGACCGCGGAGCAGTTCGCCCAGCGCACCGGCACCGACCCCCGGTATGTAGCGGAATGGCTGCACGGGCAGGCCGCCGGCGGGTATGTCAGCTACGACCCGGCCTCGGAGCAGTTCTCGCTGACCGGCGAGCAGGCGTACGCGCTCGCTGACCCAGGCGGGCTGTATCTGCCGGGGGCGTTCGTGCTGGCCCTCGGCGCTCTGCGCGCCGAATCGCAGATCACCGACGCGTTCCGCACCGGCACCGGGATGGGCTGGCACGAGCACCACGAGGACGTGTTCTCCGGCTGCGAGATGTTCTTCCGCCCGGGCTACGTCGCCAACCTGACCTCCAGCTGGATCCCGGCGCTGGACGGCGTCGCGGGCAAGCTCGCCGCCGGCGGCCGGGTGGCTGACGTCGGCTGCGGCCACGGGGCATCGACCGTGCTGCTCGCCCAGGCTTACCCCAAGGCCAGAATCCTGGGCTCGGACTACCACCAGGCGTCCATCGACACCGCCCGCAAGCGGGCCGCCGACGCCGGGGTCGCCGACCGCGCCCAGTTCGAAGTCGCGTCCGCCCAGACGTTCTCCGGAACCGGCTACGACCTCGTCGCGACCTTCGACTGCCTGCACGACATGGGCGACCCGGCCGGCGCGGCCAGGCACATCCGGCAGGCACTCGACGCGGACGGCACCTGGCTGATCGTCGAGCCGCTGGCTGGTGACACCCTCGCCGACAACCTCAACCCGGTCGGCCGGGTCTATTACTCGTTCTCCACGTTCCTGTGCGTGCCGAACGCGCGCTCCCAGCCGGGTGGGTACGCGCTCGGCGCTCAGGCAGGGGAGGCGGCCATCCGCGAGGTAGCCGAGCAGGCCGGGTTCACCCGGTTCCGCCGGGCCGCAGAAACTCCGTTCAACGCCGTCTACGAGGCCCGTCCCTGACGGGCTTGCGGTCACGTCACAAGCCAGGCTCCCGGCGACTGCCGCGCGAGTTATTCAGAGAGGTAGGGATCCCCATGACCAGGAAGACCATCGACTGCCGTGCCGTTCCTGACGACGTCGGCTGCACGCTGGCGCTCAGCGGCGAACCCGGCGAACTGGTGACCGCGGCCGCACAGCACGCGGTTGCGGTGCACGGACATACCGACGCCCCGGAACTGCGCGGCCTGCTGTCGAGCCTGGTGACCGATGAGCCCGCCGTGTCCGGGCCTGAAGCGTTCGTCCAGCTCATCGAGTTTGATACCGATCGCATTACCGAATGGGGGGCGATCATCGACAGGTGGGCCGCGGCCATCGGGGCCCAGCGGACCGTCCGATGGGCCATCCTCGGAACCGACCGCGACCGGCCCGGCCGCTACGTCGCAATGGTGGAGTTCCCCGGCTACGCCGAAGCGATGGCCAACTCGGGGCATCTCGCCACCCAGGCCTTCCGCAACGAACTGCAGTCCATATCCAGCAGCGAGCCACAGTTCCGCAACCTGGACGTGCGAAGCGTGCACCCCTACTGACAGCCCAACCGGCCACCGCCGTCGGCTGCCTGCCAGCGCAGCCGACGGCGGTTCAAGCCGCCAGAGTGGCTTACTCCGGGGAGTGCTGGTCTTTGCGCGCGCACGTTGTCGGGCGAGGTGGCTGAGACGAGCACCGGGCGCCCGAGACGCTCAGGCGGGGATGAGCCTGGCCCAGTCGTCCAGCGCGGCCAGGGTCTGCGACGTGTCCAGGTGCGCCAGCGGGAGCAGGCAGCGGTCGGCACCCGCAGCAGCGAATGCTGACTCCTCGCGCGGTACGCCGTCTGGGCGGGTGGCGGAGCTGCGGTCGCTAGCTTCCGCCTCGACCAGCTGGGTATCGACTACGCCAAGGTCGAGATCGAAAGTCTCGGCACACTTGTCAACGCCGTTGGCGACAAGATGTGAGATGACCATTCCCAGGCTCAACGACAAAGGCCGCATGGCGGATATCCCGCTTTCCCCCGAGGCCAAGATCACCGTCGAACGCCGCGGCGAGATCGTCCTGATCGGGGTCAACCGGCCCCAGATCTACAACCGGTTCGACCCGGACGCCTTGTTCGGCCTGGCCAAGGCGTACTACGACTTCGACAACGACTCGAGCCTGCGCGCGGCGGTGTTCTTCGGCCACGGCGAGAACTTCTCCCGCGGCATTGACGTGGACGCCTTCGCGCCCCTGGCCAGGACCGGCAAGCCGTTCGCGGTGAAGGACGGCATGCTCGATCCGTTCGGCAGGACCGAGCACCTCAGCAAGCCCCTGGTCGTGGTTGTCCATGGCGATACCTGGAACATGGCCCATGAACTGCACCTGGCGGCCGACATCCGGGTGGCCAGCGCCGACGTGCGGTTCGGCCAGGACGAGAACACGCATGGACGGTTCCCTGGCGGCGGCTCAACCATCCGGTTTCCGCTGGAGGCGGGATGGGGAACGCCATGCGCTGCATGCTGACCGGCGACCACTGGGGCGCGGATGAGGCCTACCGGATGTGCGTGATCCAGCAGATCGCCCGCAACCCGGCCGACGCGCTGGACGCGGGATCGGGCTGGCCCAGAAGATCGCCGCGTGCGGGCCGCTCGGCATCAAAACCACGCTGGAGTCCGCGCACCTCGCGATCGACGAGTCCGAGGCGGCGGCGTTCGCCTAGCTCAGTGATCAATTCGGCGGGCTCTTCCACACCGAGGACTTCATCGAGGGCCGCAAGGCTGAGGCAGCGGCGCGTGCCCCGCTCTACCGAGGCAGGTAGGCAGGCTCGCGTCCGCGGTGTGATCGCTATCTGAGGCCCGGCGACCACGGGGCACACTCCGCGCGGAGCATCCTGCCTAGGCTTGCCCAGGCCGGGTAGGCACAGTGCGAACCAGTCCAGAGCACACCGCATGTCCGGGGGAGCGTGTCATGGCCACAACCAGGCAGAAGGAAGCAGCCAAGAGCAACATCTCCAAGGCCAGGCAGGTGCAGAGCGCCAGGGCTAAGGGCGCGAAGATACCGCGGCAGAGCGAGGGCCTGAGCACAGCCGAGAAGGACCGCCCGGCAGACAAGGAGTTCGCCTTCCCGAAGGAGCGCAAGGAGCCGCTGACCGACGCCCGGCACGTCCGTAACGCGATCGCGCGATTCGATCAGATCGAAGATGTCAGCGACGCCGAACGGGACCGGGCGTGGAAGCGGATACTTGCGGCCGCGAAGCGTTACAACGTCGAGGTGTCAGAGTCGAGCTGGCGGGACCTTGCCAAGGGCGGCAAAGGTCGCAAGCGCTAGCAGCACGGGCCAGGCGGCCGTGGCGGCCGGCCTCGTCGCCCACGCTGACCCGGGCAGCTAGCCAGCCGAGCCAGCTGCCCGGGCAGCCGGGCCGTAGGCAGCCACGAAGCCCTGCCGCCAGCTCGGGTAGCGCAGAGTCCAGCCGAGTTCCTTCTTGGCCTTGGCGTTGTCGGCACCCCGTGACTGCGTCGCCATGTCGGTCATGGCGCTGCCCGCCACCATCGCGGCGAGCCAGCCCGGCACCCGCCAGGGCCGCCTAGCGCCGAGCACCTGGGCGAACACCGGCAGCCACTCGCGCATCG
>JASHSZ010000566.1 GCA_030040815.1 Streptosporangiaceae bacterium | reverse complement strand
CAGGCAGCTCCGGCCGTTCCGTCGACCGCCGCTCAGCATGGCCGGCGCGACCGCATCCTGGCCGCCGCGACCGTCATGCTATCGGCCGGCGGCGAGGAGGCGCTGCAGATGAAGGACCTGTCGCAGCGTGCCGGGGTCTCGGTGGCCACGCTGTACCGGTACTTCCCCGCGAAGGACCACGTGCTGCTCGGCATCCTGGTCAGCCGCTACAGCGCGGCGCTCGCTCAGGTCACGGCGGAGGTGCCGCGCGGCGGGACGGCGCGCGAGCGGGTCACCAACCACCTGCTGCGGGAGTTCCGGGCCCAGCAGCGCGAGCCGCGGGTCACTGCCGCGCTGAGCCGCGTCATCAGCGAGACCAGGAGGAGTTACGGCGAGGTGATCGAGCAGGTCGAGCACCTGCATCTGCAGATGCTCGAGCACGTGGCCGGAGCGGGCCGGCCGATCAGCGGCGAGCAGCGGCAGCTGCTGCCGGTGGTGCAGGCCATCTTTGGCGCCGCGACGCGGCGCTGGCTGGCCGGGGTGTACTCACCAGAGCAGGCGCGCTTCGAGATCCGGGCGGGATGCCGGCTGCTGGACCTGACAGACTCCGCCGTGGCTGAGGACCTGGCGCGTGCGGCCCCCGCCGGCTGACTGCCAGCTCCGGCGGCGCTGAGGCGGGGGAGAAACCGTGCAGGTCGACGGGGAGACGGTCGATGGCATCGCGGTCGCTGGTTCGCGGGGCGTCCGGCCAGGCTGGCCGGAGCGCTTCGCCACGTTGCTCGCGTCCTCAGCCGCCACGGCGGGCCGCTCGGGGTGGCGCGTGTCCGGTCCGGTCCGGTGCCGGCGCCCGATGGTCCGTGGCCGGAGACCCTGGCGCCTCGCGACGCGATCGACGCCGCCCCGACGAGGTGCTGCGTCAGCTGCGGACTGCCGGCACCGGGGCCGGGTCCTGCGTCCTTCACAGCTACCTGGCCGGCAACGGGAGCACGAGCACCACGGTCCGGCTGACGGGCGTGACCGGAAGCCTCGAGCTGGCGCTGGAGGTCAGCGCGTCCGGCGAACTGGTCCGTGCTGCGATCGGGCTCGGTGGGAGCCGCTAGTCGGCGGGCTCGAGGATCACGACGGGGATCTGCCGCGTCGTCTTGGCCTCGTACTCCTGGAAGCCGGGGAACGCGGCCTTGTGCGCGGCCCAGATCGGCTCGCGCTCGGCGTCGTCGGCGACGCGGGCGCGCAGCCGGAGCGTCTGCGTGCCGATCTCAGCCTGCACGTCCGGGTTAGCGACCAGGTTGTGATACCAGGCCGGGTTCCGTGGCTGGCCGGCGAAGGACGCAAATACCGCGTACCCGCCGTCAACCTTCCGGTACATCACCGGCGTGACGTGCTCGCGGCTGGTCCGCGCGCCGGTGGTGTGCAGCAGGAGCAGTGGACCACCGAAGTTCGCTACGGTCCCGCCGTTGGCGCGGAACTCCTCGATGACCTTGGTATTCCAGTCACTGGGCATGGCGGTCCTCAGGACGCGGCGCGCTGTCCGCGCACCTCAAGCTGGTCGAGCAGGTCCTGGGTCGCAGCGGCGATGGTGGCCACGGCGTGCTCGAACGCCGCCGCATTGTGACTGGCCGGGGCGCGGAAGCCGCTGATCTTCCGTACGTACTGAAGCGCGGCGGCCCGCACATCGGAGTCGGTGACCTGCTCGGTATACGGCTGTCGGAGGGTCTTGATACTGCGGCACACGGAAACTGTCCGTCCAGGTAGCTTGCGCACGGCTGCGCAGGGTGGGCGTTTGAGCACCAGGATAGCGGTGGCCTGTGCAGCGGCGATGAATCGGTGCGGCGGGCCGCCGTCCTAGTCCACTGGCCAAGGTAGCGCGGCTAGTTCGAATGACCCGCGAGTGGCAAGGCATCATCGCGCCAGGGATGCTAAGGGTGCCCGCCTTTGTGCACGCGACTCCGGTGGCGGGCGGAGCACGAGCAGACGCCGAGACAGCGAGGAGCCTGGTTGATGATCGCCTGGGAGTACGCCTACATCTACGTCGTGCACACCGTCGGGCCTGCTCCCGCCGTCTGCGTCGTCATTGACAAGTCGGGCAAGCCGCGATTGCTGGACGGTTGCCACGGCCTGCTCCGGTCCGCGAACCTGCTCGGCGCCGATGGCTGGCTGGTGTCGGGCCTGGGGGAGAAGGCCGCGTGCACTCCCGTGATCAACGAGCTGGTGCGCTCTGTCGAGGGCGCCATCGCGGGCGACACGATGATGTGCTACTTCATGCGCCGAGAGACGGGCGAGGTGTAACGCGGCACCGCTACTGGCAGGCCGCGCACACACCTAGTATGTCGAGCCGGTGACTCTGGGGCTGGAATCCCTCCGCGGCCGCCAGATCGGTGACAGCACCTGCCACCTCCTGCTCGAAGCCGGCCGGAAGGGTGACGTCGGTGACGGTGCCGCAGTTGACGCACAGCAGGTGGTGATGGTGCTCGGTGAGATCCTCAGCCAGCTCGAAGCGGGTGAACTCGTCGCTGGCTGCGACCCGCCGGATCAGCCCGGCGGCCTGCAGGTCGGTCAGGTGCCGGTACGCAGAGCTGCGCGGCAGGTCAGGCAGCCGCTCGGCGATCTCGCTGATGCTCACCGGATGACGCGCACTGACCAGCAACTCGACGATGGCCCGTCGGCCGCTCGTATACCGCTGGTCAACCCGCCGCAGCCGTCGCTCGGCGACGCCGTGCAGATCGCCGGTCGGTTCATCGGGTGACATGAAGCTCCCCTGACTCCTTGTGTGCAGCTGCCTAGTGCTCGTCGTAATGATCGCCGTCGACGGCGTGCCTGTGCCCGTCATGCACGTAGTCGACGTGGTGATCGTGCGGCACGGCCTCGTGGCCGCAGCCGGCTCCGTGCTGGTGTTCGTGGTCGGCGTGGGCCAGGTGCGGCAGCGGGTGCTCGTCGTAGTGTCCGCGATGCGGCGTGTGGGCGTGTCCTTCGTGCACGTAGTCGACGTGTCCCTCGCGTTGCACGCTCGCGTGCCCGCAGTCCGGGCCGTGCTGGTGGTCCTCGTGCACGTGGCCCGGATGGGTGTCGTGGTCGGCCGCTGTCACTGATCCTCCCCGCTGTGCTGGACGGCGTCGGCGACGATATGAGCGACATGCTGGTCGGTCAGCGAGTACGCCGCCTCGCGTCCTTGCCGTTCTACCCCGACGAGCCGGGCGCCGCGCAGCACCCGCAGGTGCTGGGATACCAGCGGCTGGCTCAGCCCGAGACGCTCGACGAGTTCGTGCACGAACCTCGGCTGCTCGGCGAGCTCCATCACTATCGCCAGCCGGGCGGGTGCCGCCAGCACGCGGAGCAGCTCACCGGCTGCCTCGAAGGCTCTGATCTGCGCCGAAGTCACAAGTATATATAAACAAGTGCTGATCCATTTATGCAACTCTGGT
>JASHSZ010000565.1 GCA_030040815.1 Streptosporangiaceae bacterium | reverse complement strand
ACGCTGCCGCAGTCGTGCAGGCCTGCCGTCTCCGGCAGGCGGACGTGATCCGCGTGTCAGGGCTGGTCATTGTCGAACAGTCCGATAAGTTTCCGGAGCGCGGCGATCTCCTCGGCCAGGGCCCGGCGGCCGGTCTTGGTCAGGCGGATCCAGGTGCGGCCGCGCCGGCCTTCGTAGCCCTTGTCGATGGCGATCAGCCCGGCGGCCTCCAGCACGGTCAGGTGCTGGGACAGGTTTCCCGCGGTCAGGCCCAGGGTGGTGCGGAGGAAGCCGAACTCGACGCGGCGGGCTTCATGGGCGATCGACAGGATCCCCAGGCGGACCCGCTGGTGAACCACGTCGTCCAGGGCAGCGGTGGGATGGCCGGACGGGGCAAGGGCGGTCACCGGGCACCCCGGGCAGAGTTTCGCTGCGCCATTCCCACTGCGGCCGCGCCTGCCAGCAGCACGCCGGCGTCTATGACCAGATGGGGAAGGAACGACCAGGACGACGGGCGCGCTGCCACCCAGCCGAAGTCGGCCGGCGCCAGCACCACCACCAGGTAGGCCAGCGCGACCACCGCCACGGTTCGGCTGCGCTCAAGCCGGGCCAGCACCAGCAGCGCCAGCCCGATCGCCGACGACTCGCTGATCAGCCGGTAGCCGGTGACGGCCAGCCAGGTGCCGGACCGCAGGTGGAGCCCGAGCACCTGGGCCTCAATGGCCGCATGATGCGCCGCCCACAGGGACAGGCCAGTGACCAGCAGCGCGAATGCCGCGCCGACTACCAGGTAGGGCCGGGCCGGGGTATCCACCCCGCGGCGGCGGGACCGCCGGATGTAAAACCAGCCGGCCGCGCCGTAGGCGACGATCAGCGCCGACGGCCAGTAAAAGAACGCGATCGCCGAGTAGCGGGTGCAGATCTCGCCCGCCTCGCCGAGGGTCACGCCGCAGGTGCCGGAGTAGTGACCATACCGGTCCACCGGGATCGCCCCGAGCGTCACCGCGGCCAGAAGCAGGAGCGGGAACCAGGCACCGCGCTGCGCCAGCCGGACCTCGAGCGCCAGGCCGCGGATGCCCGTCAGCAGGTCAGCCGGATCGGCAGGGGAGATGCCCGGATGGTTGGCCACGCGAGCAGGTTTGCATATCAAACCAGTCTTGGCAACTGAATTACAGGCGCTATACGATCTGCGGGTGCCTGCCGGCTTCCATCACGTCACGCTGAACGTCACGGATCTGCCGCGGGCCTGTGCCTTCTACGAAGGCATCCTGAGCTTCGAGGTCGTCCAGGACTTCCCCGGCCGCAAGCTGAGCCTGCGAGTCGGCATGTCCAGGTCGAGGCTGGTGCTACACCCGCCGCCCGGCGCGGTCGACGCGGGCCGGTTCAGCGAGTACCGGATTGGCCTTGACCACGTCGCCTTCGGCGCCAGCCGGGCCGACTTGGACAAGCTCGCCGCAGCGCTCAGCGCAGCCGGCAGTACCTCTGACCTTCATCACGACCCGGTCGGCCCGGCAGTCCTGTCATTCCGGGACCCGGACAACATCCAGCTCGAGTTCTTCGAAGACAGGTCCGCCGGACCCACGACCTAGCGTGTCAGGCACCCGCCGCCTGCTCCGATGTCGCGCCGTCGGGCACTCAGCCCGCATGCCGGGTGTGCCGGGTTCACCTGGCAGCCGAGGCCGGCGCAATCCGGCATCGGCTCCGGGCACCGGCAGAGACCGGTGACCCGAGCCGCGCGTACCGGCAGCGGCCGGTCCAGACCTTGCAAATCGGCTCCCAGACTGATGTCCCCGTCAGGCTGGTCAAGCGTCATCGGGTGGTATCCCGGCTTGGTGGGGCGCCTGGGGCTCGAACCCAGAACCCACGGATTAAAAGTCCGCTGCTCTACCATTGAGCTAACGCCCCGCGAAAAACTAACCTCTGACGTGCGACTTTCGGCTGTCGTCCGTGTCAGTTAGCAGGAGCTTACCGCCGCTACAGCAAAGGATTGCTGACGTGAGTACCACAGGGTTACTGCCAAGCTGGGAACTCGCGCTCGACGGCGCCAACAAGTCCCCGCACACGATCAAGTCCTACGTCGCCTCCGTCCGCTCACTGGCTAGGTACCTGCGCGATCACAGCATGCCAGACTCACTAGAGGACACGGGCGCCGAGCATATCCGGGCCTTCCTCAGGGATGAGCGCGAGCGCACGTCACCGGCAACGGCCCAGCGGCACTACCGCAACCTGCACGTCTGGTATGCGTGGCTAGAGGCCGAGGGCGAGCTGCCCGGCGACAACCCGATGCGACGAGTCGAGAAGCCGAAGGTGCCGCAGACGGTCAAGCCGTTCTTTCAGGACGGCGATATAGCCGCGCTGCTCAACGCAGCATCGGGCAGCACTTTCGACGCGCGGCGCGATATGGCGATCATCAGCATCCTCGTAGATACCGGAGTGCGCGTGTCAGGACTCGCGGGACTGCGCTACGGCGACGGCGACGACAACGATGTGTATCTGGCTGAGAAGCGGCTGAGGATTCGCCTCCAGGGCGGGGACGTAACTTACGTGCCGATCGGCCGCAAGACCGCCACTGACCTTGACCGCTACCTCCGCGCCAGGGATCGGCACCCTCGAGCATCGTCGCCCTGGCTGTGGCTGCAGATGCGCAACCGCGCTGAGCACTTCACAGCTACCGGGATACGCCAGATGCTCGAGCGCCGGGGGCGCCAGGCTGGCGTGCCCAACGTTCACCCGCACCGCTTCCGCCACACGTTCGCGGACTCCTGGCTGGCGGCGGGAGGCAACGTCGATGAGCTCATGAACATCGCCGGATGGAAGTCGATAACCATGCCGCTCGCCTACGCCCGGGGACGGGGCATCTCGCGCGCCGCAGAGGCGCACGCCCGGCTGTCGCCGCGCGACAGAATCTAGAGTCGTGCCCCCGCTGTTGGTTCCTGACCCTGGCTGGAGGCAGGGGTTGTCGCGATCAGTGGACCTCCAGCTTGCCAGGCGAGGTCACGAAGATGGGGGCCCGGTAGTCGACTCTGGCGACCTGGCCCGGGCTGACGGTTACTGATGCCGAACCCTCGCAACAGCGGGGCTTGAAGAGGTAAGGAAAGTAGACATTCACCTGGTGCTGACCAGGGGGGACGGCGATGAAGCGGGTGCCCCAGGAACCGGGCACCGCCTCGCCGTCTACCTCAACTTTCAGCGGAACGAAGTACAGGATCCACGCAAGGGGATTGTGCCTCCCCGTGACCTCTATGCCCTCGGCGTTTGCCGGACTGGTCATTGCTCCGCTCCTTCGCCTCGAAGGTGACGAGGACAGATTTACCATGGCTTTGTGATACTTGCGCCGTTTCCGCCCGGGCAAGCTAGCCAGCACGCCGTAACGGCACCAAGGAAGATCGTCGTTGGCGTGATTGCCGGCTCTTAGCGTCAGCGGATACCGCTCGTCAGGCCGGGCGCGCGCCCGGCCCGTTCTCAGCGCGACCGGACGGTAGCATCCGGTTCCGTGGATCCTGCCTTCTACGAGCCGGCCGGTCCGGGCCGTTACCACGCCACCGCCGCCACCGCCGGACCGTGGAGCTCGGACGCGCAGCACGGGGGGCCGCCGTCCGCGCTGGCAGCCCGCGCACTGGAGCGGCATGAGCCCGACGAGGGCATGCGGCTGGCCAGGGTGAGCGTGGACCTCCTGCGGCCGGTGCCAGTCGGCGAGCTGGAAGTCCGCACCCGCACGCTGCGTCCGGGCAAGCGGGTCGCGCTGCTGGAAGCCGTCGTGACGGCGGCGGGGCAGGAAGTCCTGATCGCCAGGGGCTGGCGGATAGGCACGTGGGAAAGTGCGCCGATCATCGGCGCGAACGGCCTGGTCCCGCAGATCCCGGCGACAGCGCGGCCACCGATGTTTCCGGGCGGGTACGCGGACGGATACCTGGCAGCGATCGACTGGCGGTTCGTAGCGGGAAAGTTCGACGAGCCAGGACCCTGCCAGGTGTGGGCCAAACCGCGGATCTCGCTGCTGCTAGGCGAGAACATGTCGCCCGTGTGCCGCACCCTGGTGGTCGCCGACTCCGGCAGCGGCATCAGCATGGTGCTGGACCCGACCAGGTACGTCTTCATCAACGTCGATCTCACGGTCATCCTGCACCGCGATCCTGTCGGCGAATTCGTCCTCATGGACGCGCAGTCGACCATGGGCGGGACCGGGTCAGGGCTCGCCGAGACTCAGCTGGCGGATGCCACGGGCGTGTTCGGGACCGGTGTCCAGACGTTGCTCGTCGCACCGCGGTAGCCACGCGTTCTCGCTATGCGGGGGATCGGGGACGCCGGCGAGGCGGAGCTGCACCGCCTGGTGCGGACGGCATCCGGGCTGACGGTGCTGACCGGCGGCCAGACCGGCGTCGACACCATCGCTGCGCAGGCCGCCCTGCGCGCGGGACTGGCCGTGCATCTGGTGTTCCCGCTCGGACTGCGGCAGGAAGACGGCAGGCTGACCCCGGCCCGGCGCCGGCGGCTCGCCGGCGCGAGAGTGCACGAGCTCGGCTCTGCCAGCTTCCGCTCCCGCACCTGGACCTGTGTCGACCTGGCCGACGCCGTGCTGCTGCTCGATCCGGCGGGCGGCGCGGGCTGCTGGGAAACCGCGCGTGCCGCCCGCGCGGTCGGCCGCCCACTGCTCGAGCCCGCAGTCGGCGAACCCACCGCGGCTTACGTCGCGGGCTGGCTAGCCGAGACCGCAGCGCGGGTGCTCATGGTGGCGGGCTGTCGCGCCAGCGTGCTGGCGCGGCAGCCTGGCGCGAGCCGCGGCGTGCGGTCCGACGTGACCGAGGTCATCGCGGGTGCGGCCGACTGGCACGGCCGCCTGCTCGACTGTGCCGACTGACTTGCACCGGCGGTGTGCTGGTCAGCCATCCGCGGGTTCGCCCCAGTCGATCCGGACCGTGCCCGCCTCCGCCGGGTGCCGCTCGAGCCAGCTGCGCGCGAACGGGCACAGCGGTACCACGGTCATTCCGTCGTGCGCGGCCTTGTCGATCGCGGCTCGTACCAGCCGGCCGCCGAGACCGCGGCCGCCGAGCGCGTCCGGTACCTCGGTGTGGACGAGGATGAGCCGGCCCGCGCGGGTGCGGTAGAGCAGTTCCGCGAGCTCGCCGTCCTCGTGAATCTCCAGCCGGTGCTCGTCGGCGTTGTCGGTCACCGTCGATGTCACTGTCGCCTCACTTCCGGTCGAGGTAGGTGCGGACCCCGCGGCTGGCTCGCGCGCCGATCGCCGTCAGCGCCGCGGCGCCAGCCCCGAGCGCGAGCGGCAGGCCGGCTCCTCTGTGCAGGTAGAGCGCCGCCCCGGTGACTGCGCCCGCCAGCATGGCGAGCGCCGAGAGGATCCGGCGAGGCGCTCGCCGGTTGCGCCCGCCTGCGAGCGCGGAGTCGGCAGCGAGGCCGGTCAGGGTCATGGTCAGCACCGTGGTCGTCATGTCGGGGATCGACAGCCGCCGGATGACCGCGTTCCTGATGCCCATGGCGAAGGCCAGCAGCGCGATCGTGGTGTACCGGCCCCATCCGGTCGCCACCGTGGCGGCCGCGAACGCAACCCCGGCCGCCGCCGCTACGAAGCCGGCCTCCAGCGCGACCGCGAGCGCGAGGCCTCGGCTACGGCTCCGGATGTGAGTGGT
>JASHSZ010000564.1 GCA_030040815.1 Streptosporangiaceae bacterium | reverse complement strand
CAGGAGATCGAGGGCCCGTACTACCGGCTCGGCACGCCGCAGCGGTCGAACCTGCTCGAGCCCGGCGACAAGCCCGAGATCGTGCTGACTGGCCGGGTCCTCAACGAGAAGGGCACGCCCATCCCCGGTGCGGTCGTGAGCTTCTGGTCGTCGGACGCGGTCGGGAACTACGACATGGTCGGCTACCGCTACAGCGGGTGGCTACTGACCGACGAGCAGGGCCGGTATGCGGTCACCACGATCATCCCTGGCTGCTACCAGCCGCGCGAGGCCAAGCACATCCACGTCAAGGTGCAGGGCAACAGCAGCCCGATCACCACCCAGCTCTACGTCGAGGGTGAGCCCGGCAACACCGACGACGACTTCTACCACCCGGCGCTGGTGGTGCCCTGCACCGTCGACGCCGACGGGGTCAAGCACGGTCGCTTCGACTTCGTGATCAAGCAGGTCACCGAGGAGGAGAACGTCACCCCGGAGAGCCTGGCCGCCCGGGTCTGAGTCGGCGGCCACAACCGAACATCGTCCAACGAAGGGCAGGCATCGCGTGTCCCAGGTCATCGTTTTCCTGCTGCTGGGGATCGGGGCTGGCGGCCTGATCGCCGGGATCGGGATGGGCGTCGTACTGAGCTACCGCGGCGCCGGAGTCATCAACCTGGCGACGGGTGCCGTCGCTATGCTGGCCGGCTACTTCTTCTGGTCGATCCGCTCCGGGGAGTTCGCTACGATCCCGGCGGTGCCCGCTGTCCTCCTGACGCTGCTGTTCACGGTGATCGTCGGCGTGCTCTTCGACCTGCTCGTGGTGCGCCCGCAGCGGACCGCTACACCGCTGGCGAAGCTGATCGCCACGCTCGGCGCGCTGCTCATCATGCAGTCGTTCATCGTCATTGCCTTCGGCGAATCGGCGCAACCGCAGCCGGTGATCCTCCCATCGGAGAATGTCCTTCTCTTCGGCGAGCCAATTCCCGTGTACAACTACGTGATCGGCGGCGTCATGCTCGCGATCATGGTGGGGCTGACGGCGCTGTATCGGTGGACCAGGTTCGGCCTGAGCACCCGAGCAGCGGCGGAGAACGAGGCGCACGCCATGTTCATGGGGCTGTCGCCGAACTGGCTGTCCCTCGCGAACACCGTGCTGATGTGCCTGCTGATGGGCATCACCGGCCTCGTCGCGGCCTCGGTGATCGAGCCTGACCCCACCACGCTGCCGTTGATGGTGATCCCCGGGCTGGCCGTCGCGATCTTCGGCCGGTTCACCTCGTTCTCGATCACATGCATCGCCGGCATCCTGCTGGGCATGGCCGAGTCGCTGCTGACGTACGTCTCGAACCTGTCCTGGTTCCCGAACGACGGCGGGCCCGGCTACCCGCTGCCTGGCATCACCGATCTGCTGATCTTCCTGGTCCTGGTCGTCGCGATGTACTTCCGGGCAGGCAAGATCCCTGGTCGCGGCGACGTGCTGGAACGTCGGCTGCCCGCCGCACCGCCCCCCAAGCACCCGCTGCGCAGCGCGCTCATCTGCGGCGCGATCGGGGCGGTCGCGATCCTGCTGCTCCCCGGCGGCTACCGCAACACCTTCGACGTGTCCCTCGTCATGGTGGTCTTCCTGCTGTCCGTCGTGATCATCACCGGCTACCTCGGGCAGGTCTCCATCGTGCAGTTCGCGCTCGGCGGCGCGGCCGGGTTCGCCGTGTCCCACTTCGCGACGAACTTCGGCATCGGCTTCCCGTGGGCACCGATACTGGGCGTGATCATCGCGGTGCTGCTCGGGCTGTTCTGCGGGATTCCCGCGCTGCGGGTGCGTGGCGTGAGCCTGGCGGTCGTGACCCTGGCCGCGGCGGTAGCGATCGAGAACTTCGGCTTCGGCAACACAACGTGGGGCGGCGGCCTCAAGGGCTCGCCGGTGCCGGCCCCGTCGCTGTTCGGTTTTCAGTGGGGGCCGAACGCCTCACTGCACGGGCTCTTCGGTGCCGAGCCGAGCCCGCTGTTCGGCTGGTTCGTCCTCATCGTCGTGGTCATCGTCGGGCTGCTGGTGTCCAACCTGCGGCGCAGCGCGCTCGGCCAGGACATGCTCGCGGTCCGCGCGAACGAGCGGGCCGCGGCTGCGGCCGGCGTCAACGTCCGCCAGACCAAGCTGCTCGGCTTCGCGATCTCGGCCGGCGTGGCCGGCGTGGGCGGCGTCCTGCTGGCCTACGCCTACAGTTCGATCACGCCGACGAGCTACGACACGCTGACCTCGCTCGCACTCATCGCGTTCGCGTACATCTGCGGGATCTCGACCGTGGCGGGCGCCGTCTGGGGCGGCATGATCTTCATCGGCAGCATCTCCGCCTACGCCCTCCTCGAGTGGTTCGGGCTCCAGGGCGAATGGTTCACGCTGGTCGGCGGCGCGCTGCTGATTCTCACGCTGATCCAGCGGCCGGAAGGGATAGCGACCGCCACGTTCTACGGCGCCAAGCCGGCCATTCCCCTGCCGGCGTTCTTGCGGCGCGCTAGCCCGCCGGTGAGCCCTGCCCTGGTGGAAGGCGTGGACGAGGCGAAGGTGGCGTCATGACTGCGATGCTGGAAGCCAGCAAGATCACGGTGAGCTTCGGCTCGGTCCAGGCGCTGGTTGAGGTCGATCTCGAAGTGCCGGCGGGGCAGCTTGTGGGCCTCATCGGCCCGAACGGCGCCGGCAAGACGACGTTCATCGACGCCGTCACCGGCTTCGTGCCGGCCTCGGGCACGGTGCTTCTGGGCGGCCGGGACATCTCCGCGGAGACGCCGCACGTCCGGGCTCAGCTCGGGCTCGCCAGGACCTGGCAGACGATCGAGTTGTTCGACGACCTGAGCGTGCAAGAAAACTGTGTCGTTGCGTCCCGGCGGCCGAGCACGCGAGGCACGCTGGGGCAGATCGTGCTCGGCCGTCGCCAGCCGAACCGGGCGGCGGTGGATGCCGCGATCCGGATTCTGGAGCTCGAGGAGTTCTCGGAGCGGATGCCAAGCGAACTCCCGCAGGGCAAGCGGAAGCTGGTCGGTGTCGCTCGAGCGCTGGCAGGCCAGTCGAAGCTCATCCTGCTCGATGAGCCAGCCTCCGGCCTGGACACCCAGGAGAGCCTGGACCTCGGCCGCCGCTTGCGGCGGGTCGTGGACGAGGGCATTTCGATGCTGCTCGTCGACCACGACATGGCTCTGGTGCTCAACGTCTGTGACTACGTCTACGTGATCGACTTCGGCCGGGTGCTGGCCCACGGCGTGCCTGCGAAGGTACGCACCAACGAGACGGTGCTGGCCGCCTACCTGGGTGGCGTCGCAACCGTCACGGAGCCTACCGGGCCGGGTGCGGACGGCAGCCAGCCGGCCGAGGCAGCGCAGACGGGGAAGGCGATCCGGTGAGCGACACGGTCCTTACTGTCGACAACGTTTCCGCAGGCTACGCGGGCGCCGAAGTCATCAGGCACATCAGCATCACGGTGGGCAGGGGCGAGGTGGTAGCGCTGTTCGGGCCGAACGGTGCGGGGAAGACCACCACGCTGCGGGTCATCTCGGGCATCATCCGCCCGAACCGCGGCACCGTTTGTTTCGGCGGCGCCGATCTCGCCAAGCAGACGCCAACCCTGCGTGCCCGGGCAGGGATCGCGCACGTGCCTGAGGGCCGCGGGATCTTCTTCGGCCTCACCGTGGCCGAGCACTTTCGGCTGGGCTACCGCGGTGAGCACATCGACCCGGCGGTGGTGTACGAGTACTTTCCGGCGCTTGAGCCCCTGAAGGACCGCCGGGCAGGCCTATTGTCCGGCGGCGAGCAGCAGATGCTGGCGGTCGGGCGTGCCCTCGGACGGCGGCCGAAGCTGTTGCTGCTTGATGAGCTGAGCCTCGGACTGGCGCCGCTACTCGTCGAGCGGCTACTGCCGGTAGTGCGCACATACGCCCAGGACAGTGGCTGCGCCGTTCTCCTGGTCGAGCAGCACGTCCAGCTCGCGACGGAGATCGCCGACCGCTGCTACGTGCTGTCGCACGGCGACATTGTCCTGCACGAGACTGGCGAGCGGCTGATGCGGGACCCGTCCCTCCTGGTCGCGAGCTATGTCGGGCAGCACGCCCCGGACGCAGGCAAGGCCATCGCCGGGAGCGGCGCGTGACCATCCGCGGCAAGGCGCACATTGCCGGTGCGTACGAGCAC
>JASHSZ010000563.1 GCA_030040815.1 Streptosporangiaceae bacterium | reverse complement strand
CCGACCGGACACGGCGCGGCCGCGTGGATCAGCCAGCGCATCGAGGACAGGTCGTAGCGGGCTCGCACCCCGTCCGGCAGCGACAGCATTCGCTTGAAGTGGGTCGGCACCATGTGCGAGCCAGTGACCCGGTAGCGCTCGGTGAGAGCGAGCGCGGTCTCGGCGTCGAAGCCGTCCATGCACACCAGCGTGTGGCCGAGCTGCAGTGCCGCGACGCCGAACGTCGTCACGGCGGTGTGGTAATTCGGTGAGCTCACCAGGTGCGCGTTCGGCTGACCCTCGGTGACCCCGAAGATGCCGAGCAGGCCGCCGCCGAGCAGCGCGCCCGCGTCATCCGGGTCAAGGCCAGTGAGCGCGCGCCGCACGCCCTTGGGGCGCCCGGTGGTGCCTGACGTGTAGTGCATAGTCGTGCCGGCGGTCCGGTCCGCCGGCAGCGTTTCTAGCCGACCAGCACGCAGCTGAGCTACGTCGGTGAAGCCGGGTACGGCGCCGAAGCCGAACCTCGCATCGGCCGGGATCCCGGCCGCGTCGGCGGTATCGACGCCGAGTTGAGCGAAGCGCTCGTGTACGAAGAACGCCTTCGCACCGCAGTCCGCGGCGATGTAGGCAGCCTCCGGCGCCGTGAAGTGCCAGTTGATCGGCGTTAGGTACCAGCCAGCCTGCAACGCGGTCAGGAGGACCTCCACCGCGGCGGCGCCGTTCGGCAGCAACGCGGCGATGCCATCACCGGGCTGCAAACCGCGGGCCCGAAGCGAATGGGTGAGCTGGTTCACGCGGCCGAGCAAGGCTCCCGCCGGGTGCTCAGTGCCATCGGGATCGATCACTGCGATCCAGGACGGATCTTCTACCGCCCGGCCCCAGAACCCCTTAGCACCCACCGCGACCTCCTGGCTGCCTGCCCTCGTCCTTACGGCCCCGAACTAGAACCGGTTCTAGTCTAGGGGCCGGATCGCCCGGCCGCGGCAGGCCTGGAGGCGAGCCGCGACGTTGCTGGCGCAGCGACACCGACCCGCCGACACGATGACTGACGGCGCGACGCTGACACTGCTCCTTACACGGAGGCGCTGACACTGCTCCTTACACCGACGCGCTGACACGACGACTCACACCGAGACCTCGCCGTCCTTGAAGCCGTCGCCGCCTTGATAGCCCGGCGCGCCGCCGCCGTAGCCGGCGGGAGTCAGGTCCTCGTAGTCGGACTCCGGGCGGGTGCGCGCCATGATCACACCAATCACCAGGACGATGATGCCCGCTAGTCCGACCGTCGCCGGCACAATAGCGGCCACGACGGTGACCTTGGCGTCATACGACCTGGCCGTGTTGACCGCAGCCGCCACCGAGGCCGACGTCGTCGCGAACGTCCCAGTCAGCAGGTTGAGGACCTGCTTGCCCGAGCTGTCGACGAGGTACAGATGCTGGCTGGACCTGACCTTCACCGGCGTACCGGAGATCGGGTCTACGTAGTCCGCCGTGGTGCCGACGTAGTACTCCCCCAGGCTGACGGTCGCCTGATCCAGCATCCCGACCAGCGAGCCAGGCAGCTGCTGAGTCCCGATCCTCGTGGGCGCGACAGACTCGACGTACTTGTAGGTCGTGAGCCGGTCCACGGTCGCGGTACCCGCATAGGAGATCGGATGCGTCGTCATCAGCGTCGTGTCGAAGATCTGGTAGGTGGTCTTCTGCGCACCGAGCGGCCACACGTAGCCAAGACCCGAGAAGTGAACCCGCTTGGCGTTGATATTGGCGCCGCAGCAGTCGATCAGTTCCCCCGACCGCCGATCGAACGCGAGCCGCTGCAGAGAGTAGTTGTACGTCAGGCCGTTTGTCTGGTCGAAGATGTACGAGAAGTTGTTCCAGACCGCCGTGCTATCGGATCCGGACGCTACGTCGCCTTCGGTCGTGCTGGTCTCCGTCATCGTGACGCCGGTCAACTCCTGAAGCTCGCTGGGACTGAAGTAGCTGACGTCGCGAGCCGAAAGCGTGGTCACCGTGTGCTCGTTGAGCGGGAACTTGATTGCCTGCTCGGCGATGTAGAAGCGCGTGAACAGCGCCAGCACGATCAGGAATGCTCCCAGCGCGCTCGCCAGGAGCCCGATACCCCTGACCATGGCTCCTCCGCGGCCCAATACCTTTACGGACAAATGTCGTCAACGTGGCAGGCGTTGAAGAGATGATACTCAGCGTGCATGTGTGCGGCAATCGGACACATGCATATATCAGGCATAAGTACTATCACGGTCGGGTCGTTCACGGGACCTGCTGACCAGGATCTCCGGGCTCTCGACCGGGTGGCTGGGATAGCAGAGCCGCGGCGAGCCGGCCGACAACGACCAGGCACGCCAGCTGCGGGACAATGCCGGAGAGCACTTTTACCAGGATGCCCGGGCCGGCGTGCTGGGCGAGTTGCGCGCCGGCGGCGGCGCTCGCTGCAGCAGCGACCATGAGGCCGACGGTGACGACCGGCTCGGTCAGCCGTCGCGCCACCGTCGACCTGGCCCGGACCGCGAGGGCGACCCCGAATCCCAGCGTCAGGAGTGGCAGCAGCGCCGCTCCGACAAATCCGCCCGCCCACAGCCCGAGCAGACAGGTCAGGCCAAGGCCCGCGGCCAGCGCGACACGGGACCGCGGCGACCCGAAGAGCCGAGCAACGGCGGCGGACAGGTGAGTTGTTGGCGCGGCACCGAGGCGCTCTGTCGCTGACGCCGCACTGGGACGCGCCGACGCGGCGGCGGACGGCTCTGTCACCGGCTCGGCACCGAGGCGTTCTGTCGCTGGCGCGGCGGGAGGCGGCCCTGTCGCCATCGCGGCACCGGACCGCCCGGTCGCCATCGCGCTGCCCGGCCGCGCTGGCACGGACAGCCTGCGCGGCGCTGCCGGTCCGCGCCGCCTGTGGCTTGGCACCAGGAAGGCGACGATGACGACACAGAGCAGCGCGAAGCCGCCGCCCCACAGCGCGGCGTCGTACTGGGCCTGCGGGCCGTACGTCAGCGTCACGAGGCCGCGTGACCCGGCGGGCAGGATCCAGCCCTGCTTCCAGCCGTCCAGCCGCACGGCTCGCAGGATGTGGCCGGCTAGCGTGGCCTGCCACCCGGTGTTGTAGTTCTCATCCACGACGAGATAGGACTGCTGCGCGGCCGCCACGCGGAGCACGCGCCGGGACTGCGTCCAGCTCACCGTCCGAACCGGTTCCGGCGGCACCGCTGCCCCGCGGGTAAGCCTCGCGGTCTGCAGGCCCACGGTGATCGCCTGGATGCTGAACGCGTCTGCGCTCGGCTCGATTATGGCCGTGTTCCCGGCGGCGACCGGAACGGGCGAGCACGCGGTGAAGGTCAGCGGGCGGCCGGTCAGCAGGTCGGCGACCGTGCCAGAAGCCCGGGTCGGGACAGCCTTGCCGTAGACGTCGATCGCGGGCCCTTGGCCGCAGCCGATGCTGACCGGAGCCGAGGGGTCTGTGCTCAGCTGCCGCACACCAGGAATCTCCACGTCGCTGACCTGCACCGGCAGCGCCGAGAGGGCGAACGTGAGGGTCAGGCTGTCGGTCGTCATCGGCGCGAAGCTGACCCGGTCGGCGCTGCCCGCTCCTGGCCCGCCGAGGATGACGCCGCGCGTCTGGCCGCTAGAGCCGGCGATCGTAAGCCGAGCCAGCCCTGCCGCGCCGGCCGGCCGCACCACCACGATGCTGCGCACGGTGATGGCGTCGGGCCACCGGATGGTCAGCCTCGGATCCGGGTCGGACACGCTAGAGATCCACGAGGTCTGCGGGTCGCCGTCAAACGCCGAACTCGGCTGATCCTCGGGATCGGTAGTGAGCGTCGACGAGGCTGTCACGACGGGCTGCCCGGCGCCGGCGTACGCATATCGGTTGATCAGCTCCGGGTCGGTCATGATCGCGGTTCCCGATAGCGCGGCCACGCTGGGACGGGCCAGCGTAAACGCCTCGTTGAAGCCGTACTGCTCCTCGGTCGAGGTCTCCAGGCTCGGCGAGCACACCCAGCGGACATCTGTCAACATGCACCCCGACGGCTGCGGCTCTGCCTTGGCGAGCACGATCGCCGCCGGATCGCTGCCACCCGGCAGCCGCACTTCTGGCGCCTCGATCGTGCGCCCCGGGTGCACACCGGGGATCGAGATCTCCTTGATGCCCACCTGGCTGCCGCGCGCGTGCGAAGAGCCGCGCACGCTGAGCACCTTGATTCGCAGCCACGTGGTCAGGCCGCGGGGCACGCGTAGTACCTGATACGCACTCGTCGCGCGTACGTGCTGGGTGAGGGTACCCGCCTGAGTCCTGATCTGGACGAGGCTCAC
>JASHSZ010000562.1 GCA_030040815.1 Streptosporangiaceae bacterium | reverse complement strand
CGCGTGGTGTCGCGGGCCAGGCCGCCGAGCGTCGTCCAGCAGTCGGTGGGCTTGTACTCCGGATTGTCGGGGTTGCCGCCGAGCAGGTGGTCGGAGCGGAAGAAGGCGTCAAAGCCGGCCCGCTCGGTCGCGAGCGCCAGCGCGAGGATGTCGTCGTAGGACGCGCCGTTCCGCGGCTCCATCAGGACCCGCAGCCGCAGCGGGCGCTTAGGGGTGCTCATGGATGATGACGCCGCGGATGTTCTTGCCGTCGAGCATGTCCTGGTAGCCCTCGTTGATCTCGTCCAGCCGGTACCGGCGGGTGATCAGCTCGTCGAGCTTGAGGTCGCCGGACTGGTACAGGCCGATGAGCAGCGGCACGTCGACCAGCGGGCTGCAGCCACCGTAAATGGAGCCCTGGATGCGGCGCTGGTAGCCGATGAGCATGCCGGGATTCTCGTCGATCATGCCCTTGCCCACGGCCGTGACGGTGACCTGCCCGCACTTGCCGACCACCCGGATCGCGTCGGCGATGACCTGGTCGCTCAGGATGCCGACGGTAATGATGGCGTGATCGGCGAGCTCGCCCCATGTGGTCTCGACGACGAAGTCGTGCGCCTCCTGCGCGGTGGCGAATGTGTGTGTGGCGCCGAACACGGCCGCCATCTCCCGCTTGAATTCGACCGGGTCGACCACGATGACGTTCTTCGCTCCGGCCAGGCTGGCGCCCTGCACCGCGTTGCTGCCCACGCCGCCGGAGCCGTAGATGACGACGGTCTGGCCGGCCCGGACGCCGGCCGCGCGCACCGCCGAGCCCCAGCCAGTCGGCACGCCGCAGGCCACCAGCGCGGCGACATCGAACGGGATCTCCGCCGGGATCTTGATGACGGAGAACTCCGACACGACCGCGTACTGCGAGAACGTGCCGAGCACGCACAGCCCGCCGAAGTCCTCGCCGTTCTGGTGGAACCGGAACGTGCCGTCGGGGAACATGCCGGTGCCGGCGTTCTTGCCCGCGTCGCACAGGTTCTGCCGTCCGGTCGCGCAGTACCGGCATGACCCGCAGGCCGGGACGAACGAGCAGGTCACGTGGTCCCCGACGGCCACCCTGGTGACACCCTCGCCGACGGCCTCCACCACCCCGGCACCTTCGTGCCCGCCCACGACGGGCATCCGCATGGGCGCGTCGCCCTTCTGGATGTGGTCGTCCGAGTGACACAGCCCGGCCGCGTAGAACTTGATGAGCACCTCGTTGGCCTTCGGGTCGTCCAGCTCGAGCTCAGTGATCTCCCACGGCTGACCGCCGGCGCGGCAGACGGCGGCGCGGGTGGTGATGCTCATGTGGGCCCCTTCCGGGCATGCCTCGGCGCGGCATGCGTGCTGGATCGCTCGTCGCTAGTCCACCTTCGGACGGGCTCGCCGAGCCGCGCCACCTCACTTTCACTTCGCGGAAGAGAAGAAACCACCACCGGTCGGACCGCCGCGCGGCGGCTTCTGTGACGCGGAATAGCTGGTTACATCGGCGCTGCTCGCCGTGTTAATTTCCGCGACGTCCGGACCAGCGAGGGAGACCGCGTGATCGACAAGTTCCGCGAGGACGTGCTGGCCGCGCTGGCACCAATCCCGTCGGGCGCGATCATCGCGGTCGGCGGATTCGGCAGCTCGGGCCGGCCGGACACGCTGCTCGACGCGCTGTGCGACCTCGATCGCCGTGACCTGCACGTGATAGTCAACAACGTCGGGGGCGATTTCACCGGGATCGGCCGGCTGCTCGTCGAGGGGCGGCTGCGGCGGCTGACGGCGTCCTTCCCGGTGCTGCCGGACTTCTACACCGAGTACTTCGCCGGCCGGGTGGAGTTCGAGCTGATTCCGCAGGGCACCCTCGCGGAACGGCTCCGGGCAGGCGGCGCCGGCATCGCTGCGTTCTACACCCCGTCCGGGGCAGGCACGATGCTGTCCGACGGCACCTTTCCGCTCAGCTACCGGCCGGACGGCGAGGTCGCGGCGAACATCCCGGCGAAGGAGCATCGCGAATTCGGCGGCCGCGAGTACGTGCTCGAACACGGCATCGTCGCCGACTTCGCCCTGGTCAAGGCCTTCCAGGGGGACCGGAAGGGGAACCTGCGGTTCCGGCTCTCAGCCCGCAACTTCAACCCGCTCGCGGCGATGTCCGGCCGGTACACCTTCGCCGAGATCGAGCACCTCGTGGCCACCGGCGACCTGGCGCCCGACGACATCCACCTGCCTGGCGTCTTCGTCGACGAGGTGCTGCTCCGGTCGGAGCTCTCGCCGCGGATGGGCGTGATGACAAGGCGGTCGGCATGACTCAGACGGCGGTATCCGAGCAGATCAGCGGCCGGAGCCGGGACGGCATCGCGCAGCGGCTGGCCGCCGACCTGCGCGACGGTTTCGTGGTCAACCTGGGCGTGGGCATCCCGCTGCTGGTGCCCAAGCACGTGCCGCCCGACGTCGAGGTCATTCTGCACGCCGAGAACGGCGTGCTCGGCATGGGCCCGCTGGCCGCGCCCGGGCACGAGGATCCTGACCTCACCGACGCGGGCAAGCAGCCGGTGACGCTGATTACCGGCGCCGCGATCGTCGACTCGGCGCTGTCGTTCGCGGTCGTCCGCGGTGGCCACCTCGACGTGACGGTGCTCGGCGCGCTGCAGGTCTCCGGTCGCGGCGATCTCGCCAACTGGTACGTGCCCGGCCAGCACCCGGCGGTCGGCGGAGCGATGGACCTGGTCGCGGGCGCCCGCGAGGTCTGGGTGGCGATGGAGCACGTCGACCGCGCTGGACGGCCGAAGATCGTCGAGCGCTGCTCGTTCCCGCTGACCGGGCGTGGGGTGGTCACCCGGATCTACACCGACCTCGCCGTGTTCTACATCGTGGCCGGCGAGCTGCGGCTGATGGAGTGCGCACCCGGTGTCACGCCCGAGGCCATCAGGGCGCGCACCGGCGTGCCCTTCGTCGAAGCCTGAGCCATGCTGCCGACCGATCGGGGATCCACGTGACTGCCATCGATGTCACCACCATCACCGCGTTCGACGTGCACACGCACGTGCACAAGTCCGTCCGGGCGGAGCACGAGCCCGCCGCGAGCGGCCGCGAGGATATGGGCGAGTACTTCCGCATCGGCACGATGCCCCGCTACAGCGTGCCGGAGCTGGCCGACTACTACCGGCAGCGCAACATGGCGGCGGTCACGTTCACCGTGGATAGCTTCTCGCAGTCGGGCGAGGATCCGGTCCCTGACAACTTTGAGATCGCCGAGCTGGCGGCCGAGCACGCTGACGTGCTGATCCCGTTCGCCAGCATCGACCCCCACCGCGGCAGGGCCGGCGTGGTGCAGGTGAAGCGGCTGGCGACCGAGTTCGGCGTCCGGGGCGTCAAGTTTCACCCCGGGGCGCAGGCGTTCTATCCGAACGACCGGATGGCCTACCCGCTCTATGAGGTCATGCAGGAGCACCAGCTGATTGGGCTGTTCCACACCGGCCAGACCGGAGTCGGCGCGGGCACCCGCGGCGGCGGCGGGATCCGCCTGAAGTACATGAATCCGCTCTACCTCGACGACGTCGCGGTCGACTTCCCTGACCTGGACATCATCGCTGCGCACCCAAGTTTCCCGTTCCAAGACATCGCGCTGTCGATCGCGACGCACAAGCCGCGCGTGTACATCGATCTGTCCGGCTGGTCGCCGAAGTATTTCTCGCCGCAGCTGGTGCAGTACGCGGGCAGCCTGCTGCGGCACAAGGTGCTGTTCGGCACCGACTTCCCGGTCATCACGCCGGAGCGATGGATCTCCGACTTCGAGAACCTGAGCATCAAGCCCGAAGTCCGGCCGCTCGTCATGAAGGAGAACGCGGCGAAGCTGTTCGGCCTGGCCGGCTCGTGAAAGATGTAGCGGGCAAGGTCGCGTTCATCACCGGCGGCTGCAGTGGGATCGGCCTCGGCATCGCCCTCGCCTTCGCCAGAGCGGGTCTGCACGTAGTCGCGACCAGCCGTCGGCAGCCGCACCTCGATGAAGCGGCGGCGCTGTTCAAGGCCGAGGGCCTCGACGTGCAGGTCAGGCAGCTTGACGTGACCGACGCCGATGATGTCGAGCGTGCGGCCGCGGAAACCCAGCAGCGGTACGGCCGGGTGCACGTGCTGGTGAACAACGCCGGGATCGGCATTATCGGACCGGTGGCCCAGGCGAAGCAGGACGACTGGGACTGGATTATCGACGTCAACATCAAGGGCGTCGCGCACGGCCTGCAGGCGTTCCTGCCCCGGATCCGCGCGCACGGCGAGGGCGGCCATATCGTCAACACCGCGTCGATGGGCGGCCTGCTGCCCGTCTCGGCCGGTCTGTACTGCCTGACGAAGGCGGGGATCATCGCGCTGTCGGAGACCCTGCACATCGAGCTCGCGCCGGAGAACATCGGCGTGTCCGCGTACATCCCCGGCCCGGTGCACAGCAACCTCGGCGCGAGCTCGGCCGCGCGGCCGGACCGCTACGCCGACACCGGCTACCCGCCGCCGCCGCGGGACACCAGTCGGCCCCGGCCGCGGCTCCCGTACATGAGCTACCAGGAGGCCGGCGAGCGGGTGCTGCAGGGCATCCGCCGCAACGACCTGTTCATCCTTACCCACCCCGAGTTCCGGGATGGCGTGCGCGAGCGCGCCGACGCGCTCCTCAACGCGTTCCCGGACGAGCCGCTGAA
>JASHSZ010000071.1 GCA_030040815.1 Streptosporangiaceae bacterium | reverse complement strand
GGACCGGGAACGGGCGTCGTCGCGGTGCCGGTCGCGTTCGCGGCGCGCCGGTACGGCCTGGCACTGGCACCGGCGCGTGGCACTGCGCCTCGGCGGGTTGCGTCGCGGCCAGCTGCATCGTGACCGGTAGCGGTCTGTCGGCCCGTGCGCCGCGGAAGCGTTGTCTCCGTCACCTGCAGCCGCCTCTCCCCCCGGCCGGACGTGCGCCGGGCCGCCCGGTCGCCCGCTCCGGCAGGCCTGTCCTGCGATCGGGTGTCATGCCGCCGCCCTGATCCGCTCGGCTGCCCGCAGCCGGGCGGAGGCGGCCCGCGGGTTCGCCGCGACTTCGTCGGCTGTGGGCCGCTCTGCGCCCCTCGTCAGCAGCCGCAGCTGGGGGCGGGCCTGCGCCAGCGGCACCGGGAGGCCGGGCGGCGTCGAGTCTGTCGACCTGGCGGCCAGTTCGCGCTTGACCACCCGGTCCTCGAGCGAGTGATAGGCAAGCGCGACGATCCGGCCGCCGACAGCGATCGCGTCGAGTGCAGCCGGCATTGCCCGGGCCAGCGCGTCCAGTTCGCCGTTCACCTCGATGCGCAGGGCCTGGAAGGTCCGCTTGGCGGGATGCCCCCCTGACCTCCTGGCCGGCGCCGGGATCGACTCCAGGACGATCTCGACGAGCCTGGCCGTGTTGCGCAGCGGCGCTCGGGCGCGCTCCCGCACGACCGCGTCCGCGATGCGCCGCGCGTACCGCTCCTCCCCGTAGTCGCGCAGCACCCGGGCAAGCCGGTCCGCGGGGTAGGTGTTCAGCACGTCGGCGGCGGTCACGTCGGCGCCCTGGTCCATGCGCATGTCCAGTGGTGCGTCGCGCGAGTAGGCGAATCCGCGGTCCGGGTCGTCGAGTTGCGGCGATGACACGCCGAGGTCGAACAGGATGCCCTGCACCGCGTGCTGGCCCGCCTCGGCGAGGATCTGCGGCAGCTCGTCGTACCTGGCCTGAATCAGGACAACGCGCCCGCCGAAATCGGCGAGCGCGCGGCGCGACTCGGCGATCGCGGTGGCGTCGGTGTCGATGCCGATCAGGCTGAGGCCGGGATGGGCGGCGAGCAGCACGCGGGCGTGACCGGCGCGGCCAACCGTGGCGTCCACCAGCACCGCGCCAGCCGGCGCCAGCGCAGGGCCGAGCAACTCGGCAACCCGGTCGCGCATGACCGGCAGGTGACCCGACGCTGCCACCACTCCCCTCCCCACTGCTCGCTCGTCGCCCGTGCTCCGGGCGGGTTGCCGCCTGCTGCCGCGATGCCCGGCCAGGTCCCCATCCGCGCCACTGCACTGACGGGCCGCTGCCGCCTGACGCCGGGGAAGTGACGTCAGCCGGGCCCACGGCCCTCCAGCACGGGTGGAGACCTCGCCGGGCATCCGGCGCGACCTCAGAGCACTCCTGGCAGAACCTCCTCAGATGCCGCAGAGAACGCGGGTTCCTGCTGCTCTAGATAGCTGGCCCAGGCGCTGGCAGCCCAGATCTCCAGCCGGGTATTGGCGCCGATCACCACGCAGTCGCGGTCTAGTCGCGCGTAATCCCGCAGGCCCGGCGGGATGGTGATCCGGCCCTGCCGGTCCAGTTCCTCGTCCGACGCGCTGGCGAATAGCACCCGGCTGTAATCCCTGACCGCCTTCGCTGTCACCGGCGCGGTGCGCAGCGCGTCGGTAATCCGCTGGAACTCGTCGACTGGGAAGACGTACAAGCAGCCGTCCTGGCCCTTGGTCAGCACCAGACCCTCCGCCAGCTCCTCGCGGTACTTGGCCGGCAAGATCAGCCGTCCCTTGTCGTCGAGGCGCGGCGCATGAGTGCCCAGGAACACGCGCCTCACCTCCCCGGCAGCCCCACCTCAGGCGGTATTGACTGGTTCACTGCCCCACGGGCCACCACTGTACTCCACTATCCCCCACCGTCAACGCTCGTCCCGGCCCGACTTGCGCTCGACGCTCCCGCGGGTCGGCCGCGCGCGTGTGAGCGGTGCGGTGCACGGACGCGGCGCGAGCGGTTCCGAAGAACGGTTAGGTGGGGAATACACCTGGGGCCGTTGGGCACCGGGATCGCCCGCCGCCGCGTCGAGGACGTACTGTCGGATCGCATGGGATAACTGGAATGGCGCCAGGAGGGCAACCTTGGTGACAGACACCGGCCAGCAGGCCGACCGAACGCTTGCTGAGCTCGTGCACGTCGCCCAGCAGGTAAGCGCAGCGGTGCAGACGGTGATCACCGGCAAGCCCGGGGCGGTGCGCCTTGCTCTGACGGTCCTGCTGGCCGAGGGTCACATCCTTATCGAGGACGTGCCGGGCGTCGGGAAGACGCAACTAGCCAAGGCACTCGCAAGATCCGTCGACTGCACGGTGCGGCGCGTGCAGTTCACCCCGGATCTGCTGCCCAGCGACATTACCGGGGTGAGCGCCTACAACCAGGAACTGCGCCAATTCGAGTTCAAGCCCGGCCCCATATTCGCCAATGTCGTACTCGGCGACGAGATCAACCGGGCCTCGCCCAAGACGCAGTCCGCTCTGCTGGAGTCGATGGAAGAGCGCCAGGTCACCGTCGACGGGACCACCTACCCGCTCGACCGCCCGTTCATGGTGATCGCCACCCAGAACCCGGTCGAGATGGAGGGCACGTATCCCCTGCCCGAGGCCCAGCGGGACAGGTTCATGGCGAGGATCGCCATCGGGTATCCGGCCCGCGATGCGGAGCTCGCCATGCTCGACACTCACGGCGCCGACTCGCCACTTGACCACCTGAAGCCCGTGGCGCACGCCATTGACGTGCTAGCGCTCGTGGCCGCCGTGCGGGAGGTGCACGTGTCCGCCGCCGTCCGGCAGTACATCATCGATCTGGTGAACGCCACCAGGAACGCAACAGAACTGCGCCTGGGTGCCTCGCCGCGGGCGGCACTGCACCTGCTGCGGGCCAGCCGGGCGCACGCCGCGCTCGACGAGCGGGACTTCGTCCTGCCCGACGACATCCAGACTCTCGCGCTACCGGTGCTGGCCCACCGCCTGCTGCCGAGCGCCGAGGCAATGGTTGGCCGTGACCTGCCGGACCAGGTGCTCACCAACCTCATCCGTCGGCTGCCGCTGCCCGGCCGGTAGGCGGCCTAGACTCAGAGTCAGGGCCGCCGGAAGGACACGCCATGCGGACCTCGCTGCTCGCCGGGATGACCACCCGCGGCGTCTCGTTCGTGGCCGCCGGCATTGTGTGTGCGCTGATCGGCTATGCGTTGGGCGAGCGCGGCCTGCTGTGCATCGGCATCGGCCTGATCGCGCTTCCGCTGCTGGCCACCTTCGCGGCCCGGCGCGGCCACTACCGGCTCGCCACCTCGCGTAGCATCACTCCGCGGCGAGTCCCGATCGGCCACACCGCCACTGTGACACTCCGGCTTGAGAACATCTCCCGGGTGCCGACCGGGCTGCTGCTCGCCGAGGACGCGGTACCGTACGCCCTCGGCAGCAGGCCTCGCTACGTGCTGGACAAGATCGAGCGGCACGGCATCCGTCAGCTCACCTACCCGCTCCGGTCTGACCTGCGGGGCAGATTCGAGGTTGGCCCGCTGCAGCTGCGGGTGGCCGACTCCTTCGGCCTGGTGGAACTCACCAGGTCCGCAACCGGCCGGTCGACATTCGTCGTGACGCCGCGTGTCGTCCGGTTGTCCCGATCCGTCATCAGCCGTACCTGGGCCGGCGAGGGCGAGGGCAGGGCGCGGCTCACCTCCACCGCAGGGGAGGACGACGTCATCCCCCGCGAGTACCGAGACGGCGACGAACTGCGTCGCGTGCACTGGCGATCAACCGCCAGGTACGGAGAACTCATGGTGCGCAGGGAAGAGCAGCGCTGGCGCAACCGGGCGACGATCTTCCTCGACACACGGTCCTGGTCACATGCCGGCAGCGGGCCCGCGTCCTCGTTCGAGGCAGCGGTGAGCGCGGCCGCGTCGGTCGGCGTGCATATCGCGCGGGAGGGCCTGTCGGCGCAGTTCGTCACCGATGGTGAGGCGCTGCGAGGCGGCCCGTTCTTCTCCGACGCGCTGCTGGACGCGCTGGCGGTGATCCGGCAGTCGAGCCGCCGCAATCTGGACATAGCCCTGGCTGAGCTCAGGACGGCTAGCGGGGTCATCGTCGCCATCGCCGGCCGCCTCACGGTGCGGGAGGCGCGGCAGCTCGCCGCGTGCCGAACCGAGGGGAGTCAGGGCCTCGCGCTGCTCCTGGACGTGACGAGCTGGACGGACGTACCGCGCCTCGCGCGTACGGGTGAATCTCCGCCAGCAGACGGTGCGTCCGCCGAAATTGCGACGGCCGACAAGCGCAGCTCGGACGATGGCCAGCCGGGCGCACCGCGCCCGGCCGAGACCGCGCCCGCAGAGGCGATCCTGCGCAACGCCGGCTGGCATGTCAGCGTCATCGACGCAGCGACGCCGCTGCCGGTCGCCTGGCAGCGACTCGCGCAGCCGCCGACCGTATTCGTGCGGCGCCCCACGCTGGATCCTGCCCAGCCGGCCCCCGTCGGCGGGGCGGCAGACGGAGCGCTGCCATGAGCCTCCGGATGCCCGTCACCGCAGCGATCGCCGTCGTGCTCGCGTCGCTGTCGCTCAGCGCCGTGGTGCAGGGCACCGGCTGGCTTGGCGGCGGCATTGGCGCCGTGATCGTGATTGCCGCGGCGGGCATCGCGTCCAGGATGCCTGGCCTGCGATTCCCGGTCACCGCCAGCATCGTCGTCCTGATCGCCGTCGTCGCGCTGCTGTTCTGGTGGAGCTGGGCCGCGCTGGTTACCGGGCTGGCGATCGTCGCGCTGACGGCCGCGAGCGCGTCCGGCAGGCGGTCGCCGCGTGGCTTCGCCGTCCTCGCTCTCTACCTGGCAGCCCTGCTCATCTACTTGAACGTGGCCTTCGCGGCGAGCCACTCGTACGGCCACGTACTGCCCAGTCGCGCCTCGATGGACCATCTCGGCCAGCTCGTCCGCATCGCCTTTGCTTCGTTCCGGGGTTCGCCGCCGGTGCCTGACACCACCGCGGTCAGCCTTGTCGGGACCGCCGGTATTGGCCTGGTCGCGGTCACGGTGGATCTGCTGGCGGTCCGGATGCAGCGGCCCGCCATCGCCGGGCTGCCGCTGCTTGTGCTGTTCAGCGTGCCGGTCACCAGCAATCTCAAGGCCTTCGGCGGCATCCAGGTGCTCACCTTCGCCGCCGGCATGGCCGGGTATCTCACGCTGCTCTCCACGGCCAGTCGCGAGCGGCTGCGGATGTGGGGACAGCTTGTCACGTTCAAGTACGTCCAGCCAGCCGACGAAGCCGGAAGCGGACCCGACACCAAGCAGCTCGCTGCGTCTGGCCGCCGGGTTGGCCTGGCTGCCGTGTGCCTCGCCGTCATCATCCCGATCGTGATCCCGTCCGTGCGGCCGCACGACGTCTTTGCGACCACGCCGACCGGCACCGGCTCGGCCGCCGACGGCGGCGCCACGAGCGGCAGCAACAGCAATGCGAGCGCCCAGCTGGATCCCCTGCTGCAGGTCCAGCAGCAGCTCAAGGAACACAAGCCGCAGCCAGTGCTGACCTACACCACGACCGCGGCAGCCCCCGGGGACGAGTACCTCCAGGTGTACGTGCTGAACTACAACGTGCGGACGGGGACCTGGCAACCCGAGGTCACCCAGGGCTCCGGTTTCCGGTATGCGGACGGCAGCAAGCTGCCGTACGTTCCGCAGGGTCAGCTGTCAAGCAGCGAGGTCAGCACGGTCGCGACCACCGTCACGCTGAACAAGGACCAGGGCGGCGCCGCAGGGTTCCTGCCTGCCCCGTATGCGCCGGTCAAGCTCACGATCAGCACACCGGGCTGGGCCGAGCTGCCGGGCTCGCTCATGATGTTCAACTCGGCCGTGCCGCTGGGCGGGCTGAAGTACACCGTCACAAGCAATGTGCCCGACCCCACGGTCGCTGAAATCGAGAACGCCCAATCCGCGACCCCCGCTTCAATCCTGGCTGAGTACGGCGGGTATAGCGGACCGGACGACACGCAGCTGGCAACCATCGCGCATCAGCACACCGCGGGCGCCACCACCGAGTTGCAGGCCGCGCTGGAGCTGCAGGCATGGTTCACCTCGGGCAGCTTCCGTTACAGCCTCAAGACGAACCTGCCCCCGTCGCACTGGCTGCTGACGTTCCTGACCACCGACAAGCGAGGTTACTGCCAGCAGTTCGCCTGGGCCTTCGCCATCCTGGCGAGGCTAGCGGGCATCCCCTCCCGCATTGTCGTCGGGTATACCGGTGGCACGGACACCCACGGCAGCGGCACCTGGCAGGTAACCACGGCGGACGCGCACGCATGGCCGGAGCTGTACTTTCCCGGCGAGGGCTGGCTCAGGTTCGAGCCGACCCCGCAGGGCCCGGCGGGCCAGGGCACCGCGGTCGCTCCCCCGTACGCGAGCGGCTCGGCGGCCGGCGGCCTGTCGGCCGCGAAGTCCGGCGCCACGACCGGGGCGGGCGGCTCGGCCGGAGCAGGACACCCGGCCGGCACGCCTGGCCTTAATCGCCTCAGCCACCCGCAGCTGGGCGGAGCGCTGAAGCTGCCCGCGGTCAGCGGCTCTGACCTCTGGCTGCTCATTCTCATCCCTGTCCTGGCCCTGCTGCTGGTCAGCTTGCCGGCGCTGATCCGCAGGCTGACCCGGCGGCGGCGCTGGCTGGCTGCCGCCGGCGATAGTGCGGTCGCCATTGCCGCGTGGCGCGAACTGACCGATGATCTAGCCGACTTCGGCCTCAGCAGGCCGCCTGGCGAGACACCGAGGGCCATGGCCAGGCAGATCCGTCGCGAGGCCGGGCTGAACCTTGCAGCCTCCGAGGCGCTCGGCCGTATCGTCGCGGCCGCCGAGCGCGCCCAGTACGCCAGGCTCGCGGGGCCTGCTTCCGGCCTCCGCGAGGATGTGCTGACGGTCCGCCGCGCCCTCGCGGCGTCGGTCGGAGCCCGGCAGCGCATCCGCGCCTGGCTACTGCCGATCTCGACCCTCACCAGGGCGCAGCACCTGCTGCAGCGCGCCGGCGACACGCTGACCTGGCTGGATACCTCGCTGCCGGCCCTGCGGCGTCAGGTCCGCACCGTCGAACAGCGCTCGACCAGCTAACCAGCAGGCCGTCCAGGGCGGCCGTTGCCTTCCTGGCGGCGCCGCCAGCGCTCCTCGAGCCGTTCCATCAGTCCCGAGCTGGCCGGCTGCCTGGCCGCCCGGTCCCGCTGCCGACGGCTCCTGCTGCGCTTGCGGTCCGTGACGGCGATCGCGGCCCTCCGTCGGTAGCTCGCAATGGCCCAGAAGCCGCTCAGCAGCATGATGGCGAAGCCCACTGCCCACAACCACGGATATTTCAGGAAAATACCGGATACCAGGACCCCGACGCCGATCAGAAACCCGAGCGACGCCTGCCGGACTTTGCGCCCGTAGTGGACCTTGGGATCCTTGGCCCGCATCACCCGGGCCAAGCGCGGATGATCGGCATAGAGCGCCTGCTCAATCTGCTCGAGCTGGCGCTGCTCGTGCTCAGAGAGCGGCACTGTGCCTCCCATTGACCTCGGCCTAATGCTATGCACCACGGCCGTTGCTTTACGCCCAGAATACGAGCGCCGGGGCGCGGTGTGGAAGGGTACACATCAGGCGGGTGCCAATCCGTCCCACAGTGTGGCCGCCCCGCCGATGGTCCGGCTCAGCCTCAGTGCCTACCAGCCTCACCCGTATCGATGAGGGCGGCCGGACGGACCGCATCCGGGCCGAACCGGCCGCTGATCCGGTCGAGGGCGGACTCGGCGTCGCGCCAGGACGGCCCGCGCTCTCCGAGGGTGAGCTGGGTTGCCGCGGCCGACGCCGGCACCAGACCAGCCGCCCGCACCCCCACGAGCCGGAGCCGAGCCTGCCCGCTGAGGCCGGAGGCCGCGTAGAGCGAGCACGCGGTGGCGTAGATCTGCTGTGTTTCGCCGGTCGCCTCGGCCAGCGTCCTGGACCGGGTAATGGTGGTGAAGTCTGACTTGCGAAGCTTGATCGTGATCGTCCGGGCTGCGAATCCGCCGGAGCGCAATGCCCTCGCGGTCCGCCGGGACAGCCGCAGGAGTTCTCGCCGCACCGCCGCCGCGTCGCTGAGGTCCACCTCGAACGTCTGCTCCGCGCCGACGCTCTTCTCGCGCACCGAGGATTCCACCGGGCGCTCGTCCCGGCCGTCTGCCAGTGCGTGCAGGTGGGCCGCGGTCGCCTTGCCCAGGTCACGCTCCAGCACCG